>NZ_JBHUPT010000014.1:0-227497 GCF_049056525.1 Leisingera coralii
CCCGCGCCGCGTCCGCGGCGCCAGGCTCAACGGGAAGAGGGCCTCGCCAGAGGCGCGATGACGGGCGGGAGAGCGCCCGGGCCGCCGGTTGTACGGCAGGTTTTTGTTCCGGCGGGAAAATTGCCCGGACTGCCAAAAGGCTGGCAAACGGGTGGAGCCCCAAGGAGCGTCCGCCCGCCGCAGGTTACTTGCGTGACAGGGCGTCCAGGATGCGGGCCCAGGAGCGGATGCCCTTGTGGAAGCTTTTCAGGTCGTACTTCTCGTTCGGCGAGTGGATCGCGTCATCCTCGTTGGCAAAGCCGGCCAGCATCGATTCCATGCCCAGGATCGACTTGAAGAAACCCGCGATCGGGATCGAGCCGCCCATGCCGCAGAACACCGCCTCGCGCTGCCATTCGTCCGACAGGGCGGAACGCGCTGCTGCGAACTCGGGGCGGGTGATGTCCATGACGGAGGCCTTGGAGCCTTCGAGATCGTTGTCCCAGACCACCTTGCAGTCGGGTTTCAGCTGCGCTTCCACATGCTTGCGGATCTTCACCCGCAGCGCGTCGGGGTCCATGTCGCCGACCAGGCGGCAGGTGATCTTGCAATGCGCCTCCGACGGGATCACGGTCTTGGAGCCGGCGCCGTTGTAGCCGCCCCAGAGACCGTTCACCTCCAGCGTCGGGCGGGCCCACTGCTGTTCCAGCACCGAGCGGTCCTTTTCGCCATGCGCCTGAGTGTAGCCTGCGTTGGCGAGGTAGTCCTTCTCGTCAAAGCCGCAGCCCTCCCACTGGCGCAGCTGGTCCTCGGGCACCTCGTGCACGCCTTCGTAGAAGCCTTCGACGGCAACCTTGCCGGTCTCCTCGTCGTAGAAGGAGGCGACGATGCGGCTGAGCTCGCGCAGGGGGTTCAGGCCGGGGCCGCCGTAGTGGCCGGAGTGCAGGTCGATGCGCGGGCCGATCACGGTGAACTCATCCTTCAGCATGCCGCGCAGCTGCGAGGAGATCGACGGCACCCCGCGCGACACCATCGAGGTGTCGCAGATCAGCGCGATGTCGGCTTTCAGTTCTTCGGCGTTGGCTTCCATGAAGGGGATCAGCGAGGGCGAGCCGGATTCCTCTTCGCCTTCGAAGAAGAAGGTGATGCGGCAGGGCAGGGAGCCGTTCACGGCCTTCCAGGCGCGGCAGGCCTCGACAAAGGTCATCAGCTGGCCCTTGTCATCGGAGGCGCCGCGGCCGCGGATCACGGTGCCGTTCGGGGTTTCCTCCAGCTGCGGCTCGAACGGCGGCGTTTTCCAGAGGTTCAGCGGGTCGACCGGCTGCACATCATAGTGGCCGTAGAACAGCACATGCGGCGCGTCCGCATTTTCCTCACCCACGTGGCCGACCACCATCGGGTGGCCCGGGGTGGTGCGTTTCTCCGCCCTGATGCCGATGCTGTTTAGGTCGGCCACCAGCCAGTCCGCGGCCTTGTCGCACTCTGCCATATAGGCCGGGTCGGTGGAAATCGACTGGATCCGCAACAGCTCCATCAGCCGCCCGGTTGCGGCGTCCAGCTCTGCGTCGATCCGGTCCAGAACGTCATTCAGTGCCATCTCTTGCTCTCCTGTTTGTCCGGGGAGGCCCGCGATTTGGGCCAATTTGCCGCGGACCCTAGCAGCGCGTTCGGGGAGGGGCCAGAGGGAGCAGCGCAGGATTTTCCCGTATTTTTCGGGCTGCAAGCTTTCGATACTGCTACTGAACATCCGTGCCCCGGAACCAAGACAGAGGTGTCGCAAACGGCGGCTGGTGCGGCGCAGTTGTCTTTGCCCGGGCTTGGACTAAGTTTTATTTGACCTGCATCAATGTTGCACACCCCCTGGCGCGCGTATGCAGTTGATCGAAAGGGGCACCTGCGGTAACCATTCCTGAACGTGAATGTGGTCTTACTGCCGGACGGCCAAGCCCTTTACACAGCCCGAGTGCTTCTGTGAGGCACAATTAGCTATGGAGATGCCGGTGGACTATACCGCGAAACTGGACGCTGCTATTGCCAGCCTGCACGAAGAAGGACGCTACCGGACCTTCATCGATATCGAGCGCAAGAAGGGCCATTTCCCGCATGCGGTCTGGACCCGTCCGGACGGCACCAAGCAGGACATCACCGTCTGGTGCGGCAACGACTACCTCGGCATGGGCCAGAACCCTGTTGTTCTGCAGGCGATGCATGATGCGATCGACGCCACCGGCGCAGGCTCCGGCGGCACCCGCAACATCTCCGGCACCACGGTCTATCACAAGCGGCTGGAAGCGGAACTGGCCGACCTGCACGGCAAGGAAGCGGCGCTGCTGTTCACCTCTGCCTATATCGCCAATGATGCGACGCTGAGCACTCTGCCCAAGCTGTTCCCCGGGCTGATCATCTATTCCGACGCGCTGAACCATGCCTCGATGATCGAAGGCGTGCGCCGCAACGGCGGTGCCAAGCGCATCTTCCGCCACAATGACGTCGCTCATCTGCGCGAGCTGCTGGAAGCCGACGACCCCAAGGCGCCCAAGCTGATTGCGTTTGAATCGGTTTATTCGATGGATGGCGATTTCGGCCCCATTGCCGAGATCTGCGATCTTGCCGAGGAGTTCGGCGCGCTGACCTATATCGACGAGGTGCACGCAGTCGGCATGTATGGCCCCCGCGGCGGCGGCGTGACCGAGCGCGACCAGCTGGCGCACCGGATCGACATCATCAATGGCACCCTGGCCAAGGCCTATGGCGTGATGGGCGGCTATATCGCGGCCTCCGCCAAGATGTGCGATGCCATCCGCTCCTATGCGCCGGGCTTCATCTTTACCACCTCTCTGGCGCCCGCCGTGGCGGCAGGGGCGGCGGCCTCCGTGGCGTTTCTCAAGGGCGCGCAGGATCTGCGCGACAAGCACCAGGACCAGGCCAAGGTCCTGAAACTGCGGCTCAAGGGGCTGGGCCTGCCGATCATCGACCACGGCAGCCACATCGTTCCGGTGATCGTCGGCAACCCGGTCCACACCAAGGTGCTGTCCGACCACCTGCTGGAGGACTACGGCATCTACGTGCAGCCGATCAATTTCCCCACCGTGCCGCGCGGCACCGAACGGCTGCGCTTCACGCCCTCGCCGGTGCATGGCCCCAAGGAGATCGATGCGCTGGTCAAGGCGATGGACTCATTGTGGTCGCATTGTGCGCTGAATCGTGCCGAACTTGCCGGTTAACATACTGATCAGTGTAAATTTACGCTGAGTGTGTTACGCTGTTGTCAACTAATGAGTGGATCTGAGTCGCGAATGTGATTCTTTCACCACTCTGCAACGAGGCGACAGGCATTTATGGGACGGCAGGCATGATCGGGCGCTTCACCCAGCGCAAGCAAGAAGAGCATGGCGAACCACCAGAGCCGAAAGGTTTTGATGATTTCGAGTTGAAGCTTGGCGACGTGATGCGCGGCGAGCGGGCGACGATGGGCAAATCGCTGCTCGACGTCCAGCGCGAGCTGCGGATCAAGGCTTCCTACATCGCCGCCATCGAAAACTCCGATCCTTCCGCCTTTGACACCCCCGGATTCATCGCAGGGTATGTGCGCTCCTACGCGCGCTACCTCAACATGGATGCCGAGCAGGCGTTCCAGGATTTCTGCAAGGAAAGCGGGTTTTCCGTCGCCCATGGCATGTCGGCCGAGGCGTCCAGCCGCAGCAAGTCGGGCGCGGCGCCGACCGCCAAGTCCACCGGTCTGGGCGGCGATGCCTTTGCTTCTCCGAATACGCCCTTCATTCCTGCTCCCAGCAGCTTCCTCAGCCAGATCGAACCGCGTGCAGTTGGTTCGCTGATGGTGCTGACGGCGCTGATCGGCGGCATCACCTATGGCGGCTGGGCCGTGCTGAAAGAGGTGCAGCAGGTGCAGTTCGCACCGGTGGATCAGACCCCGGCGGTGCTGGCGGATCTCGACCCGCTCAGCAGCGCGGTGCTGGAAGTTGCCGAGGGCAGCCAGGATCCGGCGGCTGAGGCGCTGGACCGGCTCTACCGCCCGCAGGCGCTGGATGTGCCGGTTCTGGTGGCGCGCGACGCGCCGATTTCGACCCTGGATCCCGCCACCATCGGCAACTTTGCCGCGCCGGAACTGCCCACTGTCGCCCTGGCCGAGGCCAGTATGACGTTTGAGGAAGATGCGCCGTCGCAGCCGGTGCCGCAGGTGGTGGCCGAAGTTCAGCCGGGCGTTGAAATGGTGGCGGTGCGACCTTCCTGGGTGCAGGTCACCGCGGCCGATGGCAGCGTGATCCTGGAAACCATCATGGATGCAGGCCAGCGGTTCGAGGTGCCCCTGACCGAGGATGCGCCGCGTCTGCGCACCGGGGAAAGCAGCGCCATCTATTTCGCGGTGAACGGCGAGCATTTCGGTCCGGTCGGCAAGCGCGGGCAGGTTACCAAGAACGTCGAATTGTCGATGGATGCGATCACCGGCCGGTTTGAACTTGCCGATCTGCAGGATGGCAAGAACGAGGCCTTGGCGACTTTGGTTGCGCAGCTTCAGGCCGAACAGCAGCCCGCCGAATAACCCTTTCGCAGGAATTCGCACAAGACGCCCGGTGCTGCCATTGCAGCGCCGGGCGTCTGCACGTATCTAACCACTAACAGGATCCAGCCGGGACACGAACTGCATGTCGATGAACCACATCCGCCCCTGGCGCCATATCGAGCGCCGCAAGAGCCGCCAGATCCATGTGGGCAATGTGCCCGTTGGCGGTGATGCCCCGATTGCGGTGCAGACCATGACCAACACGCTGACCACCGATGTGGCGGCCACTGTGGCACAGGTTCAGGCCGCGGCTGAGGCGGGTGCCGACCTGGTGCGGGTTTCGGTGCCGGATGAGGCGTCCTCCAAGGCGCTGAAGGAGATCGTCCGCGAAAGCCCGGTGCCGATCGTCGCCGACATCCATTTCCACTACAAGCGTGGCATCGAGGCCGCGGAAGCCGGTGCCGCCTGCCTGCGCATCAATCCGGGCAATATCGGAGACGAGAAGCGCGTGGCCGAGGTGATCAAGGCTGCCCGCGACCATAGTTGCTCGATCCGGATCGGGGTGAACGCAGGGAGCCTGGAAAAGCACCTGCTGGACAAATACGGCGAGCCCTGTCCGGAAGCGATGGTGGAGTCCGGCCTCGACCACATCCGCATTCTGCAGGACCACGACTTCCACGAGTTCAAGATTTCGGTGAAGGCGTCCGACGTCTTCATGTCGGCCGCTGCGTACCAGCAGCTGGCAGAGGCCACCGACGCGCCGATCCACCTGGGCATCACCGAGGCGGGCGGTTTTGTCTCCGGCACCATCAAATCGGCGATCGGCCTGGGCCAGCTGCTGTGGATGGGGATCGGCGACACGCTGCGCGTCAGCCTCTCCGCCGATCCGGTGGAGGAGGTGAAAGTGGGCTTCGAGATCCTCAAATCCCTTGGCTTGCGTCACCGCGGCGTCAATATCATCTCCTGCCCCTCCTGCGCGCGGCAGGGGTTCGACGTGATCAGGACGGTGGAAACGCTGGAGGAGCGGCTGGCCCATATCCACACCCCGATGAGCCTCAGCATCATTGGCTGCGTGGTGAACGGCCCGGGCGAGGCGCTGATGACGGATGTCGGCTTCACCGGCGGCGGTGCGGGTTCCGGCATGGTCTATCTGGCGGGCAAGGCCAGCCACAAGATGTCCAACGAGCAGATGGTCGACCACATCGTCGAAGAGGTCGAGAAAAAGGCCGCCCAGATCGAGGCGGCCCAGGATGCAGCGGAGTGAGCATCCGCTCTTCATCTGGCTGGAAATATCCCGGGGTCCGGGGCAGCGCCCCGGTCCCGCCGGTTCAGGGTGACCCTCAGCTGCGCTTCTCGCGGATCTCCGCCACCATGATCTCCATCTGGTCGGCAGGCAGGTAGCCGCGCAGCAGCTCATTGCCCAGAACAAAGGTCGGGGTGCCGGAAATCGCCATCTTCTGCGCCAGCGCGCGGGTCTGGCGCAGCTCGGCGGTCACCTCTTCGCTGTCCATCTTTGCAAAGATTGCATCGGCATCCAGCGACAGCCCTTCGGCCAGGCGGCGCAGCGCAACCTCATTCGGCTCTCCGCCAAACTCGATCAGCGCATCGTGCACCTGCTTATAGGCATCGCCGCCTGCAACTTGCTTGGTGGCCACCGCAAAACGCGAGGACAGCACTGAAGCTTCGCCCAGGATCGGGAACTCCTTGATCACCAGGCGGATGTTGCCGTCGCTCTCCAGGAGCTTTTCCACCTCCGGCGCGGCGCGGCGGCAGTAGCCGCAGCGGTAGTCCATGAACTCGACCAGGGTGATGTCGCCGTCGAGGTTGCCGCCGACCCAGGAATAGCCGTCGTTTTGCAGCTCCTCCAGGTTCTCGGCGACCAGCACGTCATCGCGGGCAGCCTCTGCCTGCTGCTGGCGCTGCTCCAGCAGGTCGACCGCCTCCAGGATCAGCTCAGGGTTGGCCAGGATGTATTCGCGGACCTCATTGCCAAAGGCTTCACGCTCGGCTTCGGACATGCTGTTGATGTCAAAGGCCTTTGCAGGCACGCCCAGCAGGGCGAGGGCGGTGGCAGCCGCGGTGGCGGTGCGGGTGAAAGGGGTCATTTTCTTCTCTTTCTCTTCTGAGCTTGTTCATAGGCCGACAGCACATCCTGCGCCCGCCGGGCGGCGGGGGATCCTGCTGGCAGCTGGGCAACGGCCCGTTTGGCGTGAATGCCGGCGTCATCAAGGCGCCCTTGCAAGGCATAGCGTTCGGCGGTGACCAGGGCGGCCATGCCGGTCTGGCCGGTCCTGGCATAGGCCAGCGACATGTCGCGCAGCAGCACCGGGTTGCGGAAATCGATGGCGCGGGCGCGCTCCATCGACTTGAGCGCCGCCTTGGGCTGGCCTGCGGCCAGCTGGGCGCGCCCGTAGCCGGTCAGGATCAGCGGGTCCCTGGGAGCAAGGTTCACGGCCTTGCCATAGGCGGCCAAGGCGGCGTTCCACTGCCGGTTCTCGATCAGGATCTGCCCCTTCAGTTCATGATAGAAGGGGTCGGAGGGGCGGATGGCCAGCGCGCCGTTCACCGCCTTCAGTGCCTTCTTCAGACTGTTCTGCCGGTGATAGGCGGCGGCCTCGCGCATCAGGCGGACGTCCTTGAACTGTTCCTCGCGCACCCGGCGCAGGGTCCATTTCGGCGCTCTGGTAAAGGCCGACAGCTTGCCGCGGACGCGGGCGAACCAGTATTGCGCCTCCGGGCTGGCCTCGCCCTTGTCGCCATGCGCCGCCAGATAGGCCTGCGCGGCGCGGATGCGGTCGCGGCTCAGGGGATGGGAGCGGGTATAGGGATCCTGGGTGCCCGCGCTCAGCACTTCCTGGCCGGCAAAGGCGCGGTGCAGGTCGACCAGCCCCTGCGGGCTGATGCCGGCGCGGTTCAGGTAATCGGCGGCGGAGCGGTCGGCAGAGCTTTCTTCGGCCCGGGTATGGGCCAGGAAGCTGCGCAGCGCGGAGTTCTGGGTGCCGATGGCAATTCCGCCGGCCGCCTCGCCTGCGCCGGCCGCAGCTGCCAGCGCAGCGAGTGCCAGGCCCAGACCTGCAGCACTGTTGGCGGAGCGCAGATTCTGCATCCGCCGCGACAGGTGGCCATTGGTGATATGGGCGGCCTCATGGGCCAGCACCGCCTGCAGCATCTCCGGAGAAGTGACCTTGAGGATCAGCCCGTAATGCACGAAAATCGTTCGGGAATCCAAAACGAAGGCATTGAAGGACGAGTCATTGACCAAGAGGATGCGCACCCGGTTTGCGTTCAGCCCCGCGGCGCGCAGCACCGGGGCCGCCAGCCGGTTCAGCCCGTGTTCGATATCCGGATCGCGCAGCAATGAAATGGATGCTGCCTGCGCCGCTGCCGAAAATTGAACCAGCGCGCAAAGAACAAGAGCCGGGATTGACGCCAGCCGGAAGAAACGGTCAAAACTCATGCGCGCACATTGGGAGATAAGCATGCGAAACTCAAGCCGGTCCGAGGTCGATCCCTTCATTGTGATGGATGTGATGGAAGCCGCCCGCAAGGCCGAGGAGGCCGGCCGCCACATCATCCATATGGAGGTCGGGCAGCCCTCGACCGGGGCGCCTGCCGGAGCGCTGAAGGCGCTGGGGAATGCGCTGGAAAACAATGCCTTGGGCTACACTGTTGCGCTTGGCCTGCCGGAACTGCGCAAGCGCATCGCGCAGTTGTACGGCGACTGGTACAACGTCGACCTGAACCCGGAGCGGGTGATCGTGACGCCGGGTTCCTCCGGCGCTTTTCTGCTCAGCTTCACGGCGCTTTTCGACAGCGGCGACCGGGTTGGGATCGGCGCGCCGGGTTATCCCTCCTACCGGCAGATCCTCAAGGCGCTGGGGCTGACGCCGGTGGACATCCAGACCGCACCCGAAAACCGGCTGCAGCCGGTGGCGGCGGACCTTGCGGGGCAGAAACTGGCAGGCCTGATGGTGGCTTCGCCCGCCAACCCCACCGGCACCATGCTGGACCGTACAGCAATGGGCTCGCTGATCGATGCGGCCCAGGCGGAGGGTGCCAGCTTCATCTCCGACGAGATTTATCACGGGCTGGAATATGAGGCGAAGGCGGTCACCGCGCTGGAGCTGACGGATGAATGCTACGTCATCAATTCCTTCTCCAAGTTCTTCTCGATGACCGGCTGGCGGGTCGGCTGGATGGTGGTGCCGGAGGATCATGTGCGGGTGGTGGAGCGGATTGCCCAGAACATGTTCATCTGCGCGCCGCATGCGAGCCAGGTCGCGGCGCTGGCCGCATTGGACTGCGAGGATGAGATGCGGGAAAACCTGGCTGTCTACGCGAAGAACCGCCAGCTGATGCTGGAAGGGCTGCCCAAGGCCGGTTTCACAAAAATCGCGCCGCCGGACGGGGCGTTCTATGTCTATGCCGACGTCTCGGACCTGACAGATGACAGCCGCAGCTTTGCCGCCGAAATCCTTGAAAAGGCGGGCGTTGCGGTGACCCCGGGGCTGGATTTCGATCCTGTCCGCGGCGCCACCACGCTGCGCTTCTCCTATGCCCGCTCCACCGTGGATATCGAGGAGGGGCTGGCGCGGCTGGCACTGTACATGGCGTCCAGGGACTGAGCGGGGGATAACTGCAGAAGGCGGATTTCCAAGGCCGCGCAAATTGCCTAGTCTGCCCGCCAAAAGGCCAAGAGGCCGGGCAAGAGGCGAGCATGGGCAGACTGATTACACTCACCGCACTGATTTGGGCTCTGGCGGCGGGTGCCTGGGCGCAATCCGGAAACAGCGGCTTCAGTGGCCTGGCGCGCATTGACGCCACCGAAAGCCAAGTCCGCGATGCCGGGCGGGGAGCAGAGGTGTCGCTAGGCCTCAGCCAGGGTGTGCCTTACCGGCTGTTCACCCTGGACGGTCCGCCGCGGCTGGTACTGGATTTTCAGGAGGTCGACTGGACCGGGCTGACGGCGGACAAGCTGGTGCAGGGCGATCAGATCACCGCTGCGCAGTTCGGCACTTATGTGCCGGGCTGGTCGCGGCTGGTGCTGCAGCTGGCGGAGCCGATGAAGGTGTCCTCGGCTGCAATGAGCGTCGATCAGGTGACCGCCGCGGCCCGGCTGGCGGTGTCATTGGAGCCTGCCACGGCGCAGGAGTTTGCCGCCAGCGCCGGTGCCCCGCAGGATCCGCGCTGGGACTTGCCGGCGCCTGAAGTGATGCAGGGCAGGGCTGCGCGCGACGAGAACGCACCGCTCCTGGTGATGCTGGATCCGGGCCACGGCGGCATTGATCCGGGCGCAGAGACCGACGTGGTCGTCGAGAAGCACCTCATGCTGCAATTCGCCCGCGAGCTGGGGGAGGCTCTGGTGCGCTCCGGCCAGTTCACCGTGATGATGACCCGGGATGACGACTATTTCGTGTCGCTGGAACGGCGCATTGCGATGGCGCACCAGGCAGGTGCCGATGTGTTCATCTCTCTGCATGCGGACACGATCTCCGAAGGCCGCGCGCATGGCTCTACCGTCTACACGCTGTCCAAGGAGGCTTCGGATGTGGCCTCGGCCAAACTGGCGGAGCGGCATCTGCGCGGCGACCTGCTGTCGGGCACCGACCTCAGCCAGGCGGACGATGGGGTGACCAGCGTGATGCTGGATCTGGCCCGGCAGGAAACCCAGCCGAGGAGCGATGCGCTGGCGGCGGCGCTGATCGAGGGACTGCGCGGACAAGGGAAGCCGATCAACAACCGGCCGCTGCGCTCCGCCGGGTTTTCGGTGCTGAAGTCGGCGGATATTCCCTCGGTGCTGGTGGAGATCGGCTTTCTGTCCAGCAAGCGCGATCTCAAGAACCTGGTGGACGCGGACTGGCGCGCCAAGGCCGCGCGCGGCATCCTGAACGGTCTGATTGCCTGGCACGCTGAGGACGACGCCCGCCGCGCCCTGGTGCGGAAATAGTGCGAAGGAGCCTTCGCGCCGTTGCACGAAGGTCCGAGCTGCTGAGGTCTCTTCTTTAGCCAGCCTTGGCTTCGGCCTTGGCCAGCGCCTTTTCGATCTCGCGCTCGAGCTGCTGCTTGTGCGGGGCCAGAAGGTCATCGGCGACCTTTGCCATCAGCCCCTGCTTTTCCAGCTTGGCGGCGATGCAGTCCATAAGCTGCCCTTCGGCTTTGGTTTTCTCCATGCAGGAGCTGACGATTTTCTCCAAGGCGCTCATGTGATTGGTCAGGGCCTTGGCAATGGCCCGCCCGGTGAAGAACTTATGTGCCATCCGCAGGACGGTCTGCAGCACGATCTCGGCACCGATCTTGCGGGGGATGGCGGTGAAGCGGCCCAGGATGATCTCGATTTCCTTGCCGCCCCAGCGGGCCGCGGTGCTCCACAGGTATTTGTTGATCCAGCGGGAATTGACCATCCGGCTGGCCAGCCGCTCGCCGACCCCCTTCATGACGAGCTGCCCGGCCTTGGCACCCAGCCAGCCGGAGAAGCCGCCCGCCACCGTGGCAAAGGCGACGCGCTTGAAGGAACCGGCCACGCCGCCGGCCTTGACCCATTGGCCCTTGAGAATGCAGCCGTTGGCGATCTCCTGGACGGTGTTCTTGCTGGCGGCGACAACGACGCCGGCGGTGGCGGGGTTCACACCATTGGTGACCAGGATCAGCTGCACGATGTCGGCGGCGCCGTCGCGCAGGTCGACCGAGATTTCCTCGCAGACCTTGGCGCTTTGCCCCAGTTCCTTGGACAGCGTGTTCAGATCCATCGCCACCGCGTCGAGCAGGATCTTGGTCTGTTTCATCTGCTTGAACGAATCCAGCAGGCTTTTCTTGTTCTTGCCGTAGGTCATGTTCACCAGCTTGCCGACGGCGGCGTCCGCCTTCTTCAGCGACTTCGCCGGGCGTTCGATGTCGGCATTGGGGGTCACCATCTTCACGAAGAAGGTCCAGAACCCCTTCTGCATCTCCCGGTACTGGTCGCGGTAGTTGTTCAGCGTGCTCATGAACGCCATGGTCTCGGTGTGCAGCCGGCTCTGGATGGCGTCGACGGCGTCGCCCATGTCGTCCTCGGTGAACCAGTGGGTCTTGCCCCGCCACTTTACCTCGTAGATCTTGCCCTTGGCGGGCAGAGGCCTGCCGCCCTGCGCCTTGGCGAACTGTTCGGCGACCTTGACCGGGGAGCTGTCCAGCATCTTGAAGGTCTTGGAGCCGGGCTCGACCAGGCTGGTCACCTTGGTCTTCACCACCTGCTGCTGGAACTGGCCGATGGCGAGGATCGTCGGCTGGCCCACCTTGCCGTTGGTGGGCACCCGCTTGTAGCCGACGGTCGCCGCGTGTTCGTTGAGCATCTTCTGGACCAGCACAACGTCCTTGGGGTCGTTCACGGCATTCTTGCCGCCGCCGACCGGCGCTCCGAGTTTTGCCATGGCAGTCTCCTCCACCTTTCGGGCTGCCGGGTGAAACCTGAATTGGGCACGCGCCTCGGCTGGCGGGCGGGAGATGGGGAGGCAGGCCAAGGCGGCAGTTGCGTGCACGTGCGCTCAGCCTGCCCGCCGCTTGCGCCGAACCGCGGCAAGCATTGGGAAAATCGGGCAGCCGCTGTTAATATTGCCGGGTCAGGATACATCACAGGCGGCTCAAAACCAATTCTCCGGGCGGCAGGTTTCAAGACAGCACACTTTCGCCGCCGCATGCTTTGACCCCGGACACCGCCGCGCCTATATAGGCGGCACCTCGCGAGAAAGGCCACACCCCGTGCTCAGGTTCATACTCTCCTTCTTCGGCTCCATCTTCAGCACCATCACCCTCGGCGTGGCGATGGTGGCGCTGACCATCGGGGCGGTGTTCTGGATTTACGGGCGCGACCTGCCGAGCCATGAATCGCTGGCCCAGTACCAGCCGCCGACCATCAGCCGGATTTATTCGGGCGAAGGCCACCTGATCGACGAGTTCGCCAAGGAACGCCGCCTGTTCACCCCGTCGCATGAGATCCCGGACCTGGTGAAACAGGCGTTCATCTCGGCCGAGGACAAGAACTTCTACAGCCATTCGGGCTATGACGCCCGCGGCATCGCGGCCGCGGCGATCGAGGCGGTGCGGTCGCGCGGGCAGAACGTGCGCGGCGCCTCCACCATCACCCAGCAGGTGATGAAGAACTTCCTCTTGTCCGGCGACCGCCGGGCCGAGCGCAAGATCAAGGAGATCATCCTTGCCACCCGGCTGGAGGAGACGCTCGACAAGGAGCGGATCCTGGAGCTGTACCTGAACGAGATCTTCCTGGGCCAGAACTCCTATGGCGTGACCGCCGCCGCGCAGACCTATTTCAACAAGACGCTGAGCGAGCTGGAACCGCATGAGGCAGCGACGCTGGCCTCGATGCCCAAGGCGCCGTCGGACTACCACCCGGTGCGCCAGAAGGACCGTCTGCTGGCGCGGCGCAACTACGTGCTGCGGGAAATGCGCGAGAACGGCTATATCTCCGCCGATGTCTATGAGGTCGAGGTCGCGCAGCCGCTGCGCTCGGTCCAGAACGGCGATTTCGAGGCCTTCCGGACCGCGCTGCCGCCGCGGGATTACTTCACCGACGAAATCCGCCGCCAGCTGACCCAGGACTTCGGCGAAGGCGAGTTCTTTACCGGCGGCTTTACCGTGCGCGCCACCCTCGACCACGAGATGCAGGCCGAGGCGGCGCTGGCACTGCGCGGCGGCCTGGAGAAATACGACCGCTCCCGCGGCAAGTGGCGCGGCACCGGCGTGCAGCTGGAAGAAGCCCAGCTGGCGGATGAGACCAGCTGGCGCGAGGCGCTGGCAAACGCCGATGTCCCGCGCGATATCGACCTGGGCGGCAAATGGTATCCGGCGGTGGTGCTGGACGTGGGCAGCGAGTCCCTGACCGTGGGCGTCGAGGACAGCGAGGGCACCGGTTCGGTGCCACGCTCCGACATCAAGTGGATGAAAGGCAGCTTTGCCGACAACTTCACCCGCGGCGACGTGGTGCTGGTGCGGGCCGAGAAAAAGGACGATGCCTTCAGCCACTGGTCGCTGCGGCAGGTGCCGGAAGTGCAGGGCGGCTTTGTCGCGATGGACGTGAACTCGGGCCGGGTTCTGGCGATGCAGGGCGGTTTCTCCTACCAGCACTCGGTGTTCAACCGCGCGACCCAGGCGCTGCGCCAGCCGGGCTCCAGCTTCAAGCCGTTTGTCTATGCGGCGGCGCTGGACAGCGGCTACAGCCCGGCGACCATCGTCGTCGATGCCCCGATCGAGATCAACACGCCGCAAGGCCTGTGGCGGCCCAAGAACTCCACCAACAAGTTCTATGGGCCGACGCCGCTGCGCACCGGTATCGAGATGAGCCGGAACCTGATGACCATCCGCCTGGCGCAGGAGGTCGGGATGCCGGTGGTGGCGGGTTATGCCGAGCGCTTTGGCGTTTATGACAACATGGGCGCCTACCTGGCCAACTCGCTGGGGGCGGAGGAGACCACGCTCTATAAGATGGTGGCGGCCTATGCGATGTTCGCCAATGGCGGCGAGCGGGTGCAGCCGACGCTGGTGGACCGGGTGCAGGACCGCTTCGGGCGCACCATCTACCGCCATGACGACCGCGACTGCGTGGACTGTGCCGACCCGCAGCTGGCCGCAGGGCAGGCGCCGCGCATCGTCACCGACCGCGAGCAGGTGATGGATCCGGTCACCGCCTATCAGCTCACCTCGATGATGAAGGGCGTGGTCGACCGCGGCACCGCCTCCAGCGTGATCAACCTGCCGGTGCCCACCGCGGGCAAGACCGGTACCACCAACGATTCGCGTGATGTCTGGTTCGTCGGCTTCACCTCCAACATCGTCGCGGGCTGCTACATGGGCTTTGACCAGCCCCGCCCGATGGGCCGCGGCGCCTATGGCGGCACCATGTGCGGCCCGGTGTTCCAGCAGTTCATGACCAAGGCGGTGGAGAAATTCGGCGGCGGCCCGTTCGAGGTGCCGGAAGGCGGCCATTTCATCAAGATCGACCGCTACACCGGCGCACGGCTGCCGGATGATGCCTCCGGCCCCTATGTGGTCGCGGAATACTTTCGGGATGGTGCCGAGCCGATCTTTGGCCTGACCTACGACGGCGGCTTTGCGATGGGGTCCAACCTGCCGCTGGTCGAGGAAGTGCAGCAATCCGGCCGCAAGGTCACCACCTCCAGTGGCGGCACCGCGGTGCTGGGGCCCAAGGCCACCTTCGGCACCGTCAGTTCTGGCGGGCTGTACTAAGGCGCTGATCTACATCAGCAGCACAGCCTCATGGCGCGTCATGCATTGGCGCGCCATGGCGCCATGGGTGCCGGGGTACCAGCGCAGATCCGGCATGATCTGGAACAGCTCCTCCCGCACCGGTGCATCGAGCGCCGACACCGCCTGGCCGCCGGGGGGGAAGCTTTCGGATGGCGCGCCTTCGGCATAGATGATCTCATGCCGGTCAAACAGCAGGTGCACATAGGTCACCTTGCCGCCGGGCTGCTGGCGGATGCTGCTGCCGTCCAGCAGCGTCGCGGTGCCGGTAAGGCTGCCGCCAGTGTTGCCGGCGATGTTCAGCAGCACCTTCGGCGGCGGGGCAAAGCGTGGCGGCTTGCGAGCGGCGCAAGGGTGGTTTATCACGCAGGCCTGACCTGAGATTGCCCGGATATTGCAAGGATACCCCATGCGCGCGGAAACCCAGAACATCGTGGCGGAGATCGAGAAGTCGCTGGAGCTGCTGGCCCAGCGGATGAATTGGGAAACCGCCGAATTCCGCCTGGAGGAATTCAACGCACGGGTCGAAGACCCGAACCTCTGGGATGACCCGGAGGCCGCGCAGAAACTGATGCGCGATCGCCAGGCGCTGGTGGATTCCATCAATACCTACAAAGGCATCAAACAGGACCTCTCCGACAATATCGAGCTTATCGAGCTGGGCGAGATGGAAGAGGACTCGGAGGTCGTCAAGGATGCCGAGGGCGCGCTGGCCGCGCTCAGGGAAAAGGCCGCCGAGAAGGAGCTGGAAGCGCTCCTGGACGGAGAGGCCGATGCCAACGACACCTTCCTGGAAATCAACGCGGGCGCGGGCGGCACCGAGAGCTGCGACTGGGCCTCGATGCTGGCGCGGATGTATGTCCGCTGGGCCGAGAAGAAGGGCTACAAGGTCGAGCTGCAGTCCGAAAGCGCGGGCGACGAGGCGGGCATCAAATCCGCGGCCTACAAGATCTCCGGCCACAATGCCTATGGCTGGCTGAAATCCGAGAGCGGCGTGCACCGGCTGGTGCGGATCTCGCCCTATGACTCGGCTGCCAAGCGGCACACGTCGTTCAGCTCCGTCTGGGTTTACCCGGTGGTGGACGACAATATCGAGATCGAGGTGAACCCGGCCGACATCCGCGTCGACACCTACCGCTCCTCGGGTGCGGGCGGGCAGCACGTGAACACCACCGACTCGGCGGTGCGGATCACCCACATTCCGACCGGCATCGTGGTGACCTCGTCGGAGAAATCGCAGCACCAGAACCGCGATATCGCCATGAAGGCGCTGAAATCGCGCCTGTATCAGCAGGAACTGGACCGCCGCAACGCCGAGATCAACGCCGCGCATGAGGCCAAGGGCGATGCCGGATGGGGCAACCAGATCCGCTCCTACGTGCTGCAGCCCTACCAGATGGTGAAGGACCTGCGCACCGGGCACGAAACTTCCGATACCAAGGGTGTGCTGGATGGCGATCTGGATGGTTTCATGGCGGCGACCCTGGCCATGAATGTCTCCGGCAAGAGCCGCTCCGAGGCCCAGGGAGAGGACTGATCTCCCGGCGGCAGCCACAGGCTATACCTGCTGACTGAATTGTAAGCTCCGGGCGTAATGCCTGGAGCTTATTTCGTTGAAAACCTCCCGCGCAAGCTATCGAAATCGCCACCTTGCGCGCCCGGATGAAACGCTCTCTGCTGGTAATAGTCAGGGTTGTTTTTCATGGTTTCGGGGGTGTGTCATGGCACGGGTGGAGCTGAATCTCACATTTGATGGCGAAACCGCCATTCCCCGTCTCGAAGGCCAAAACGACGTTGAATGGTTCGACCGTTTCCTGAACACCTATAACGTCTTCGAAGGAAACGCGGACAACAGGCTGGTGGCAGATATCGGCCTCACCGGGCAAGACTGGACGGCCAAGATCGTCCGGTTCGGCGGCGCTGCGGAGAATAACCTGACCAGGATCACTGATTTGGACGGGGAAACCGGGCGCCGGATCGACTACTTGGAACTGGGCTACAATTCCCGGGTGGACCTGGACTCCACCCGCGTGCGGCAGATCAACGGCTGGGATGGTAAAAAGCACGAGCTCAAACTGGGGGAAAACCAGGAGGGCAGCACGTTTTCCATCCACCTCTTTGCCGAGGAGAACATTGTCACTACCGGCAATGCGTTTGTGAATAACATCGAAACCGGTCTTGGCAGCAGTTCGGCGGACAGGGCCAAGGGCGATGTGATTACCGTCGGCACCGGCGGGGTGGGTACAATCCGCACCAATGCAGGCGATGACAAGGTTGTCGTCCGCAAGGGGTTCGCAGAGTTTGTCAGCACCCGCGATGGCAATGATACGGTCGTGATCGGCCCAAACGGCGCTGACGTCGTCCGTACAGGCGACGGCAAGGATAGCGTCCGCACCGGCAATGCCTTTGTTGAACTGATATCCACAGGCAACGGAAATGACACCGTCGTGGTCGGCGCCGGAAGCGCCGGCCTGGTCCGGCTCGGCGGCGGCCGGGATACCGTTGATTTCTCGAAATACTCCGGTGGTGTGGTGTTCTCGCTGAACTTGGATGGCGCCTGGCAGAACCCAGGCGCGCCTGGAGGGAACCTGGGCGCCGACGGTACAGGATTCGTGCAAGCATCTTCCATCGAAAACCTGACCGGCACGGCAAAGGGGGACAGGCTGACGGGGCACAGCGGTGCGAACCTTCTTGAAGGGAAAGGGGGCAATGACCGGCTGACCGGGCTGGCCGGCGCCGACACGCTGGACGGCGGAGCCGGCAACGACAGGCTGGCCGGCGGCAGCGGCAAAGATACCCTCAAGGGCGGCGCTGGCAACGATACGCTGACCGGCGGCGCCGGGGCTGACACCTTTGTGTTTGCTGCCGGCGATGATCTGGTCCGGGACTTCATGGATGGCACCGACATCCTGCAGATCCGCGGCCACAGCGGCGGTTTCGCCAGCCTCAGTATCACCAACAACGCCGGCGACCGCCTGATTACCCATGACGGCGGAACGGTTAGGCTAGAGGGGGAAGCAGGGCTGGCGCTGACGGCCGACGATTTTGTCTTCGTCTGACCGCAAGCTGCCGTTGGCCAGCCAGAAAGACGGGCGCTAGGCCCGTCTCTTTCGCGCAATGGGTGCGGTGTAAGTTGCGGCGCGCCGTCTGCGCAGTTCATTCAAATATGTATCTGCAAGGTATTTTTTGCGGCCAGGTTCGCGGCTAGGCTGTCGGAAACAGGCATTTGGGAGGACAAGCCGCGATGACCACAGAAAAGCCGTTTGGGGTGCCGGAACTGCGGCCCGCTGCCATGCCCATGCTGATTGAGGCGCTGCGCCGGGGATGGAGCGACTTCCGGGCCAAGCCGCTGTACGGGCTGTTCTTTGCCGGCTTCTATGTGCTGGCGGGCTGGGCAATGGCCTGGATCACCATGCAAACCGGCACTACCTACTGGCTGGTTCTGGCAGCAATCGGGTTCCCGCTGATCGGCCCCTTCGCCGCGGTGGGGCTGTACGAGGTGTCGCACAGGCTGGAGCAGGGGCAGCCGATTGCCTTTGGCGGCATCCTCGGAGTGGTGCTGCAGCAAAGCCGCCGCCAGCTGCCCTCGATTTGCGCCATCATCATCGTGGTGTTCCTGTTCTGGTTTTTCCTCGGCCACATGATCTTTGCCCTGTTCATGGGGCATGCGACGATGACCAATATTTCCAGCTCCGCCGAGGTGTTCCTGACGGCCAACGGTCTGACGATGCTGGCAGTCGGCACTGCTGTAGGGGCACTGTTTGCGCTGCTGCTTTACATGATCACGGTGATTTCCCTGCCGCTGCTGCTGGACCGGGAAGTGGACTTTGTCACCGCGATGATCGCCAGCTTCCAGTATGTGCAGCAGAACTTCATGGTGATGATGATCTGGGCCGCGCTGATTGCCGCCGCCACCTTTGCGGCGCTGCTGCCCTGGTTCCTGGGATTGTTCCTGGTGCTGCCGCTGCTGGGTCACGCCACCTGGCACATCTACCGCCAAGCTGCCGCGCAATAGCGTCAGCGGAAGGGCTGGCCGGTGTGCAGCAGACGGCGGTGGAAAGGCAGCAGGTCTGCCTCGTCAGCAAAGCCAGCACTGCGCGCAGCGGCCAGAACCTGTCCGGTTTCGCGGCCCAGGTGTTCGTAAACCATCCGCGTCACCCGCTCGCCGGTCGGGCTCTCGCGCACGGTGCGGGCGACGTAGCCGGACCAGTAATTGTTCTCCAGTGAGGCTTCGCGGGCCAGGTAGTTGAAGGAATAGGTCATCGCTCTGCGCCGCGCGATGACAAAGGCGACGCCGTCCTCGTGGCCGCTGACATAGCCGCGGAACTCGCGCACCGCCGGGGTGGCCGGCAGCCCCTGGCTGTACATCGCCTCCTTGGCCTCAAAACCCTTGATGTAGGTCACGCCCGCGTCCCGGAACACATAGACCAGGCCAATTACGAATTTGTCGTCATTGATGAAGCTGCGGCGGGTAAAACGGTAAAACCCGGACGGGAAAAACTCCTCGCTCAGCCGCTGCACGCCTAGGCCAAGGAAATCCGCCAGAAACGCGCCATTTATCACCTGGCCGGCTTTGGAGAGCTTTTCCACCGGATCCAGAAGAATACGGGCATCGACATCAAAGAAGCGGCAGATACGGTCCAGCACATCCGGCCGCGGAAAGCTCTCGCCTGACAGGTAACGGTTGAATTGTGTGCGGTTGATGCCAAGCTGGCGGGACAGTTCGGAAACTGACGGGTATTGCCGCGACAATTGACGCAAATTGGCGCCGAACATGTTTCTCAAATCAGCTGGCGAGCGGTTCTGACTGTTCATTTTTGACCCTGACGGTTCGAATTTTGGCGATGCTTTTGCGGTGCTTCCAGGCTGAACGTGCCAGACTCCGCCTGTGAGGCGTAAGTGGCCGCCTCCCTTTGGCGTCATGGCTGGTGCTATTCCACGTCAGCAGGCTAGTCGAGCCGACACAAAATGCAATAGGCCAGTGCGGATTTTATCATGTTGGCGTCACCTCAATTGTTTCAAAATCAAAATGCGGCAATGCGAGGACTGGTATGATTGGAGTCGTTTTGTGGCGGGATGAAACCCTGACTAAAGCCGTAATCTGGTGTGAAGATCAGGGGGATCTTGCTTTTTATGCAAATGAAGGTGGGGCAGAGTTTCGGGAATTCAATCCAGGGGATTGGGTTGAATTCGATCTGACCATAAGCGGAAATATCAGGATTGCCGAAAACCTTTCGGTCCTGATCGAACAAGGCAGCCCGGACCTGGCGGACCGGCTGTCAGCAGCAGAGGTTTGCGGGCCGGAAGCCGGCGCAGCGGAACAGAGCGGCGGCACCGTTGTTCCCTTTCCGCTGCGAGCAGCAAAAAAGCGGGGCGTTTCCGCACCGCGTCAGGCCAGCCAAGGCTGAGAACCGGCCTGTTTCCAGGCCGGCAGCAGGTTCAGTTTCCGCGCAGCAGCGCGGCAACGCCGGTACGGGCAATCTCGGCCAGGCCAAGCGGGCGCATCAGCTCCGCAAACGCGTCGATCTTGTCCGGCGCGCCAGTGATTTCAAAAACAAAGCTGTTCAGCGTGCTGTCGACCACATTGGCGCGGAAGATATCCGCAAGCCGCAGCGCCTCGACCCGCTTGTCGCCTTCGCCCGACACCTTCAGGATCGCCAGTTCCCGCTCCACCGCGACACCTTCGACGGTCAGGTCGTGCACGTCGCGCACCGAAACAATGCGGCCCAGCTGCGCCTTGATCTGCTCGATCACCTGCGGGGTGCCGGTGGTGACGATGGTGATGCGGCTTAGGTGCCCGGTATGGTCGACCTCGGCCACGGTCAGGCTTTCAATGTTGTAGCCGCGGCCCGAAAACAGGCCGATGACGCGGGCCAGAACCCCCGGTTCGTTTTCCACCAGCACCGCAATGGTGTGGCGCTCCTGCACGTCCGAAAATGTCGGGCGCAAGTTGTAGGCGGAATGGCGGGTGGAGCCTTTTTTGATATGCAGGGCAGACATCAGTCGCCGTCCTTTCGTTTGTCGCTGCCAAAAGTTTTCAGAAAACTTTTGGCAAAATTCTTCATAAGAATTTTGCGGCCCGGCCGCGGTTACACCAGCACTGCGCCGCCGGCCTGGATGACGCCCTGCGTCTCCGCCTCGCCCAGCAGCATCTCGTTATGCGCCTTGCCCGACGGGATCATCGGGAAGCAGTTCTCGTGCTTCTCCACCAGGCAGTCGAAGATCACCGGCCCGTCGTATTCAATCATTTCCATGATCGCATCATCCAGGTCCTTGGGATCGCTGACGCAGATACCCTTGCAGCCGAAGGCCTCGGCGAGCTTGACGAAATCGGGCAGGGCCTCGGACCAGCTGTGGCTGTAGCGCTCGCCGTGCAGCAGCTCCTGCCACTGGCGCACCATGCCCAGGCGCTCGTTGTTGAGGATGAACTGCTTGACCGGCAGGCGGAACTGCACCGCGGTGCCCATTTCCTGCATGTTCATCAGCCAGGAGGCTTCGCCTGCCACGTTGATCACCAGCGCGTCCGGATGCGCCATCTGCGCCCCGAGCGAGGCCGGGAAGCCGTAGCCCATGGTGCCAAGCCCGCCTGAGGTCATCCAGCGGTTCGGATCCTCGAACCCCAAATATTGCGCCGCCCACATCTGGTGCTGGCCGACCTCGGTGGTGACATAGCGGTCGCGGCCCTTGGTCAGCTCCTCCAGGCGCTGCAGCGCGTATTGCGGCTTGATGGTCTTTTCCGAGTTCTTGAACGAGAGGCAGTTCACCGCGCGCCATTCATTGATCTGCTTTTGCCACTTGGCCAGCGCCTCGCGGTTCACCTTGCGGCCGCGCGATTTCCAGACCTTCAGGATGTCTTCCAGCACATGGGCGACGTCGCCGACGATCGGAATATCGACCCGGATCACCTTGTTGATCGAGGAAGGGTCGATGTCGATATGGGCCTTTTTCGATTTCGGGCTGAAGGCGTCGATGCGGCCGGTGATCCGGTCGTCAAAGCGGGCGCCGATGTTGATCATCAGGTCACAGCCGTGCATCGCCATGTTGGCCTCATAGAGCCCGTGCATCCCCAGCATGCCCAGCCAGTTCTTGCCGGACGCGGGGTAGGCGCCCAGGCCCATCAGGGTCGAGGTGACCGGAATGCCGGTGCCATCCACCAGTTCGCGCAGCAGTTGGCTGGCCGCAGTGCCGGAGTTGATCACGCCGCCGCCGGTATAGAACACCGGGCGCTTGGCGGTTTCCAGCGCTTCGACCAGCTCGGTGATCGCGTCCATGTCGCCCTTGAGCTGCGGCTGGTAATGGGAGGCAGCCGGTTTCGGCGCCTGGTATTTGCCGTTGGCGAACTGCACGTCCTTGGGGATGTCGACCAGAACCGGGCCGGGGCGGCCGGATTTGGCGACATGGAAGGCCTCATGCAGGGTGCCGGCCAGCGCGTCAGTATCCTTGACCAGCCAGTTGTGCTTGGTGCAGGGGCGGGTGATGCCGACGGTGTCAGCCTCCTGGAAAGCATCCGAACCGATCATGAAGGTCGGCACCTGGCCGGTCAGAACCACGATCGGGATCGAATCCAGCAGCGCATCGGTAAGGCCGGTCACCGCATTGGTGGCGCCGGGGCCGGAGGTCACCAGGACAACGCCGGGCTTGCCGGTGGAGCGGGCATAGCCCTCGGCGGCGTGGACCGCGCCCTGTTCGTGACGCACCAGGACGTGGCGGATGTCATTCTGCAGAAAGATCTCGTCATAGATCGGCAGCACGGCGCCGCCAGGGTATCCGAAGACTACGTCCACACCCTGATCCTTCAGGGCCTGAACAACCATTTTCGCGCCGGTCATCTCACGTGTCATCTGCTTTTTGCTCCAATTGGCGGCATCGTCATTACGCATAAAAAAAGCCCCCGATTTCAAGTCGGAGGCGCATGGGTTCGATTATGGTCAACCGTCACCGGCCCATGCGCTTGGTTCCTACGATTACGACTAGGGTGGTCACGTCCACAGGCTCCTCATTGCGTTGCAGCGGACATTATGGGCGCTGGACAGGGGCGTCAACCGGCAAACGTGTCAAAAAGGTCCTGCGCGGGGACATTTTCTTGCTCGCGACCCCGGGTGCAGCGAAATTTCCGCGAAACTGCCCGGTCACAGAGTTGCGAAATCGTTCAAAACCGGCACGCCCGTGTCCCGATTGTGCCAGATCAGCGCCCCCGCAGCAGGCAAGCTCAACCTAAGAATGAGATTACAGGGAAGGAAGCAAACATGGTTCAACTCTCCGATCTGGTGGATCTCGGGCGGTATCCGATCGACCGGCCCGGCTCCAGCGCCTATGACCGGCTGATCGCGGATCTGCAGCGCGACCTTGAAACCGACGGCTGCGCGGTGCTGCCCGGCTTCGTGCATGAGGCAGGCATAGCCAGGCTGGTGGCCGAGGCCGATGCGGTGGCGGGCAGCGGCCACAAGTCCTTCAGCCGGACCAATGCCTATTTCTCCAAGGATGACAGCACCTTGCCGGAGACCCACCCGGTGCGGCAGTTCTACGACCGCTCCAACGCCTTTATCCCGGCCGACAACTTTGGCGCGGACAGCCCGCTGCGGGCGATCTACGAATTTCCCGGCTTCATGCCCTTTGTCCGCGAGGCGCTAGGTGAGCCGGAGGACCGGTTCTTCCGCTATGACGATCCGCTGGCCGATGTGATCATCAACATGGTCGAGGCGGGGCAGGGCTTCCCCTGGCATTTCGACACCAACAATTACACCGTGACGCTGGCGATTCAGAACGGTGAGGGCGGCGGCGAGTTTGAGTATGCGCCGATGCTGCGCACCCCGGCGGATGAAAATTACGATGGCGTCGCGAGGGTGCTGGCGGGCGGCTCGCCGCTGGTGCGCAAGCTGGTGCTGCAGCCCGGCGATCTGCAGATCTTCCGGGGCCGCTACTCCCTTCACCGCGTCGCTCCGGTCGAAGGTCCGCGTAAGCGCTATGTCGGCATCTTCTCCTTTGTCGAGCAGGAGGGCATGTGCGGCGGGGTGGAGCGCACCCGGCAGCTCTATGGCCGGGTGCTGCCGCGCCACTATGAGCGCGAAGGGCTGCGTGCCGACGCGCTGCGGGATTGACCAAAGGGGCGCCGGGGGCTGGACCTGCCGCGGGGGATCGCGATACTCGTATGCAGTTTTTTGCAGGGAAGCCTCCGGTGCCCAAAGTCATAATCCATTTGCGCAAGAAGCATTTAGATCAAGACCTCTCGCGCAGCTTCCTGCAGCTTTATGGTGCTATCCGGAAAATGCTGGCAGCTGAAGGGATCGGTTGTGAGGTCCGGGCTATGGATCCCGGCATCAAGATCAGCACGCGGCATGTTCCCGGCGGCCGCTTCGAAGACGGCAATCTGCACATTCTGGATGACCGCCACGTGCAAATGCCCAATGTGCTGAACGCAGCCTTCGCGTATCTTGAAGGCTTCTGGCACCTGGCCCCGGAAGGAACCCGCGAGTTCAGCCCGATCGGAGCCAGGGAGTTCCGGGAGAACATGATCCCGTACCAATACGCCAAGCGGTTCTACGGGCGGCTGCAACGGACATTGAAGGACGCCCGCCGGACCCGTTACAGCGCCCCAAGGGAGCGGCAGGACATTCCGCAAGGGTGTATTTCCCTATTCTTCCAAGGCTCTTACCCGTTCAAGGCCGGGGCAACGGAGTTTACCGATATCACCATGCTGCAGGATGTGCTGGAGGGCGCGGGCGGCCGGACCGTGCTGGTCAAGCTGCATCCCAAGCTGGCGGATATCGGAACCATGGCGGAGCTGGCGGAGATTGCGGCCGGGGACAGGCGGGTGATGATTTCCGGCGCCAACATCCACGACATTCTCGCCGCCAGCTGCGCCACGGTTTCGATCAACTCCTCCTCGGCGGTCGAAGGGTTTCTGCACCGCACGCCGGCCATTCTTTATGGCAAGTCCGACTTTCACCACATGGCGCAAACCGTCACCGGGCCGGGTCAGTTTGCCGAGGCGCTGCAGCGCGCGCTGGCCCGCACCGGCGGTTATGCGCAGTTCATGACCTGGTACTTCCGGAACAATTGCCTCGAAATCGGCGCAGCGGGCCTGGAGCAAAGGATCTGGGAGATTTTTTCCCGGGCAGGATTCCCGAGGGAGCGGTTTACGGCCGGGCAGACGCCGGGCCGGCTGGCGGGTCAATAGGGCGGCAGGTCTTTGCTCTGACGCAATTCAGGACCTTGGCGCCCCGGCAGGTTTCTGGCAGCCTGTAAGGCAAAAGCCCTGCAGCAAGGGGCGGGCGGCAATCACCAGAACGGGCAGTCAGCATGAACATCACACGGCGTCATTTCGGGTTCGGTCTCGCAGCCTTCGGGCTCACGGCCTGCAGCAGCACGGTGCCTTCCGGGGGCCGTTCCGGCGCCTCCGGCCTGCCCGCGGATCTGCGGCCTGTACCCAATGCGGGCTATGACCGGTGGGTGGCCGCCTTCCGCTCCCGCGCTGAAGCCAGGGGGATATCGCCGGCCACCCTGCGCGCCGCCTTCCGCGGGGCAGGGTATTTGCCAGGGGTTATCAAGCGCGACCGCAACCAGACCGAATTCAAGCGCTCGCTGGAGGATTACCTGTCCATCGCCGTTTCGGATGAGCGGCTGGCCAAGGGCCGTGCCGCCTTTGCCCGGCATGGCGCCACCTTGCGGGCGCTGGAGCGCACCTATGGCGTCGATGCGGAAATCATCTGCGCCATCTGGGGGCTGGAGAGCTTCTTTGGCGAGCGCCGCGGCGACGTGCCGGTGATCTCTGCCACTTCGACGCTGGCCTATGACGGGCGGCGCGGGGCGTTCTTTGAAAAGCAGCTGCTGGCTGCGCTTCGGATCCTGCAGAACGGTGACATCACGCCCGCCCGGATGACCGGCAGCTGGGCAGGCGCCATGGGGCATACCCAGTTCATCCCGACCTCCTATCAGGCCTTTGCCGTGGATTTCACCGGCGACGGGAGGCGCGATATCTGGTCGGAGGACCCGAGCGACGCGCTGGCCTCTACCGCCGCCTATCTGCAGCGCAACGGCTGGACTCGCGGGCTGAAGTGGGGCGGAGAGGCCGGGGCTCCCGGCACCCCGGCAGGCCGTATCATCCAGCCGCAGGCGGGCGGGCCGAAGTTTGCGGTGACCGGAAATTTCAATGCCATCAAACGCTACAATAACTCGGATGCTTACGCGATCGGGGTGGGTCATCTGGCCGACCGCATCGCCGGCGGGGGCCCGCTGCGCACCAGCTTCCCGCCGGACCAGTTCGGGCTGACCAAGGACGACCGCATCCTGCTGCAGAAACGCCTGACCGCCAAAGGCTTCGATACCGGCGGTGCCGACGGGGTGCTGGGGCCGAAAAGCCGCCAGGCAATCAGCGGCTACCAGTCCAGCCGCGGCTTGCCCGCAACCGGGGAGCCGTCACAGGCGCTGCTGGCCAGTTTGAAATAGGGCCAGTCTAAGATCGGGGGAGGGTCAGAACCCGGCGCCGGTGCCTTGCAGCACCCCATGCTCCAGCGCATAGCGGGTCAGCCCGGCGGTGGAGGATATGCCCAGCTTGCGCTTGATGTTCTTGCGGTGCGTCTCGACGGTTCTGACCGAGATATCAAGCGCTTGGGCGACTTCCTTGTTGGATTTGCCCTGCGCCAGCTCCAAGAGGATGGTCTGCTCCCGCCCGGTCAGCGCCTCGCGGGTATCGTCACCCTTGGGTTTCAGGGATCCAGCTGCGCCTGTGCAGAGATAGGTCTGCCCCTCCATCACCGCGTCGATGGCCTGTTTGATCTCCTCGGTGGGGACGTCCTTCAGAACATAGCCCATCGCCCCGTGGCTGAGCGCGGTGGAGATATACTCGGCACTGTCATGCATCGACAGGATCAGGATGCGGGTGCCGGGGTGCTGCTCCAGGATGATCTCGGTGGCGCTGAGGCCGCCAAGCTTGGGCATGTTGAGGTCCATCAGCACCACGTCAGGCGCCAGGCGGCCCATCTGGTCGACCGCATCACGCCCGTCGGTCAGCGAGCCGACGACCTGAATATCGTCATAGCTTTCCAGGATCGACTGGATGCCTTCGGCCACCATCGGGTGGTCATCCACGATCAGAACCTTCACCGGATCAGCCATCATTCCCCCAATGCAGCTTTCCATTGCCCGGGAGCCACGCACCTTGCCGTATCCTCCCTGGTCACGGCAGCTGTGCAGGCGTTCCCTCCTCGCCCGGCGGCAGCAGGTGGCTGAGAGGCAGGCTCGCCTCGATCACCGTGCCGCTTTGGGTGCCCCGTGATGACAGAATGCGCAAGGTGCCGTCAAGCTGCTCGATCCGCTCCTGCATGTTTCTGAGGCCGATGCCGGGGCCGGTACGGGCATCACGTGGCGGCAGGCCGCGGCCATTGTCGGTGATCCGCATGGTGGCGCCCTTGGTGTGGCCGCGCAGGTCGATGCTGACCTTGGTGGCCTCCGCATGGCGTTCGATATTGGTCAGCGCCTCCTGGGCGATGCGGTAGAGGGCGATCTTGGAATCCTGGTCCAGCCGGTTGCGGAAGACCACGGTAGAGAATGCCGTTTCGATCCCCGTGCGGGCTGCGAAATCATCGGTCAGCGCCTTCAGCGCCGGGCCCAGCCCCAGGTCGTCCAGCACCCCTGGGCGCAGGTCGCGGCTGATCCGGCGCACTTCGGTGATGGCGGTCAGCAGGCTCTCCGTGCCTTTCTCCAGCGGCGCCACCGCGCCCACGCCATCGCCGCGGGTCAGGCGGCGGCGGGTGTTGTCCAGCGCATAGCGCACCCCCACCAGCAGCTGGCTGATCCCGTCATGCAACTCCCGCGCCACCCGGCCGCGCTCCTCCTCCTGGGCGTCGAACACCCGCTGGGTCAGTTCCTTGAGCTTGGCATCGGCCAGCCGCCGCTCGCGGATGTTCAGGAACATGCCGGAGGCAAAGACCAGCATCAGCGATATCAGGGTGATGGCACCAATATAAAGGAAGGTGCGCTGCACCCGCGCTTCCACCTCGGCACGTGAGGCGGCCACCGTGGCCAGCACGTCGTCGATGAATACGCCGGTGCCGATCGCCCACTGCCAGTCCTGCAGGCCCAGTACATAGGCGATCATCTGCGCCTCTTCCCCGGTCGAAGGCTTCTCCCAGGTGAAGCTGTGCCAGCCGGCCCCGTCGCGGGCCAGGCGGATGAACTCATCCACCACCGGCACGCCCGCGCTGTCGGTCAGCCCGGCCCAGTTGCGGTTGATGAATTCGGTCTGCCGCGGGCTGACCAGATTGGTGCCGTCGTAGTCATAGACGAAGAAGAAACCGTCCTTGCCGTAGATCATCGCGCTGAGGATCTGCGCCACCTGCTCCTTGGCCTCCGCATCATCCGGCGCCGCCAGACCATAGATATGGGCAAAGCCGTTGCGCGCCTGGGTCACGTAGTTGCGCAGCTCCGCCTTCTTGGCTTCCAGGAGCTGAACCTCCAGCGCCTGGATCTCGCGCTCGGCCAAGGCGCGCGACTGGTAGCCCACCAGAACCGCAATCGCGGTGCCCGCCACGATCAGCGGCAAGGTCATCAGAAGCGACAGTTTCTGCGCGTAGGTGGGGCGCAAAAGTGTTTCGAATAGACGCATCAACGGGGTCCCGGAATTGGTCAGATTCTTGTACCGAATCATTGCGCAGCCGCCCAGAAGAATCAAAGAGGCAGGGCACGTTTACGTCCGATGCGTGTGTCGCCGCCTGGTGATTCGCGCAAGAAATGCGTCAACTTTTCCCGTCCAGCCTCGAAAAACGTGCCGTTCTACGCAGTACTAGGTATTCACATAAAATCCGCCGCCGCTAGGCTGGCCGCACTCGAACCGATCCGCCCGGGGGGACCTTCCGGGCAATCCGAATGATAATGGGAGGAATAATTTATGGATCGCCGTTCTTTCTTGAAAACGTCCGCACTGGGCGGCTCCGCCGCAGCAGCCAGCACCCTGGCTGCGCCGGCCTATGCCCAGGGCAACCGCACGCTGACCATGGTCACCACCTGGGGCCGCGGCCTGGCGGGTGTGCATGATTCCGCGCAGTACGTTGCCGACGCCATTACCGCCATGTCCGATGGCAGCCTGACCATCGACGTCAAAGCCGCAGGCGAGCTGGTCGGTGCCTTCGAAGTGTTCGACGCCGTGACCGCAGGCCAGGCCGACATGTACCATGCGGCTGACTATTACTTCGTCAGCCAGCACCCGGGCTACGCCTATTTCACCGCCGTGCCCTTCGGCATGACCCCGCAGGAACTGGTGAACTGGTACTACCACGGCGAAGGCCATGCGCTGCATGACGAGCTGGGCCAGATCTTCGGCCTGAAATCCTTCATCGGCGGCAACACCGGCCCTCAGGCCGGCGGCTGGTTCAACAAGGAAATCAAGGGCCCCGAGGACTTCAACGGCCTCAAGTTCCGGATGCCGGGCCTGGGCGGCAAGGCACTGGGCAAGCTGGGCGCATCGGTTCAGAACATCCCCGGCTCCGAAGTGTATCAGGCGCTCTCCTCCGGCGCCATCGACGGCACCGAGTGGATCGGCCCCTGGGCGGACGAAAAGGCCGGCTTCCAGGAAATCACCAAGACCTACTACACCGCGGGCTTCCACGAGCCGGGCGCGGCGCTGTCGGTTGCCACCAACCGCGAAGTCTTCGAAGGTCTGTCGCCGGCCCACCAGAAGATTATCGAGATGGCATCGGCCGCCGGCCACCAGTGGAGCCTGGCACAGTTCATGAACAACAACGGTGCAGCGCTGCAGCGCCTGCAGTCCGGCGGCGTGAAGACCCTGGAATTCCCGGAAAGCGTCTGGAGCGCCTTCGGCCAGGCCACCAAGGAAACCCTGGACGAGTTCATGGGCGACGAGCTGTTTGCCAAGATCCGCAGCAGCGTCGAAACCTCGATGAAAGCCTCCTCCGGCTGGATCACCAAATCCGAAGGCGCCTACCGCGTTCAGCGCGACCGCGTCCTGGGCTGATCCGCCTGACTGGCATTAACCGGATCCTCCGCCGCAGGCGGGGGATCCATATGCAGTTGCCCGTAGCGCGGGACGGCCGGCCAGCAGCGCCGTGTGCCCAGCCTGCCACCGCAACTTCGCAGCAATCTTCCCGGGGGAAACATGCAGGAAGAGAGTGGCATCACCTTCTTTGGCGCAATCTGGGGCGGACTTGTCTGGCTGATCCAGAACATCGCCGGCGCCTTTTATGATCTCGGCTACGCCGTCACCCATCCGCAGCTCTGGCTCGACTGGTCCGACAAGGCCTCGATCATGCGCTTCGTCTACTATGGCGGCTCGGTCGAATTCTTCTTTGTCGTCTTCACCACCTTCCTGGTGCTGACTGCCATCGGCCTATACTTCCGCGGCTTCATGTGGGGCATGGTGCGGGGCCTCGAGGGGCTGGCCAACACCGTCGGCCGCTTCTTTGCCTGGGCAGGCCTCCTGATGGTGCTGCAGCAGATCATCATCGTCTTCATGCAGCGGGTCTTCGCGCGGCCGGACATCAGTTTCGGCTTTGGCATCCCGTTCAGCCAGGACATCAGCTGGTTTGCCGAAGAACTGAAGTTCTACAATGCCTTGGTGGTCTGCCTTTGCGTGACCTACACCTTTGTGCAGGGCGGCCATGTGCGGGTTGACCTGATCTATTCCGGCATCAGCTTCCGCGCCAAGAAGGTCGTGGACATGATCGGCTCGCTGATCTTCATGATGCCCGCCGCGGTACTCACCTGGATGTATGGCTGGTTCTTCCTGTGGCGGCACCTGATCGTGCCGAACCCTTCGGCCTCGGACACGCTTGAACGGCTGGTGATGAAATCCCGCGCGCTGCGCTGGAACGTGGAAACCATCGGCTTCAGCCCGAACGGGTTCAACGCCTACTTCCTGTTCAAGATCCTGCTGATCGCCTTCGCCGGCCTCGTCTTCCTGCACGCCATCGCCTTCTTCTACCGCTCCTTCCTGGAGTTCGTCGAAGGCCAGGGCAGCGAAAACAAATACCTCGACAAGGACAGCCTTGGAGAGGGTGAAGAAGCCTACGAAGGCACGCATTAAGGGACGTCGGAAACATGCTATTTGGACTTGATGGCGTCGAGATCGGCCTGCTCATCGTATTTTTCTGCCTCTTCGGGGGCATCCTCTCCGGCTTTCCGGTGGCCTTTGCCATCGGTGGTGCCGGGATCATCTCCTTCGGGATCATCGCCGCGCTGGACAGTGCGGGCATCCTGATCCACCAGGCTATCGACACGTCGTCGCAAGCCTACCGCGATCTGGTGAATACGGGCATCAGGCCCGACAAGATATCCACCTTCCGCTATCCGGATTTGCCACGGATCGCCGAGCCTGTGTTCATTCAGGGCTGGGAAGTGGCTCTGGACCGTAACGTCTCCTTCATCGTCAACCGGATGAACGAGCGGGTGCTGGCGGGCGCGTCGATCGAAACCCTGCTGGCGGTGCTGATGTTCGTGCTGATGGGTATCACCCTGGAACGCTCCAAGATCGCCAATGACCTGCTGACCACTATGGCGCGCGTCTTCGGCCCGCTGCCGGGCGGTCTGGCGGTATCGATCGTGGTTGTGGGCGCGTTCCTTGCGGCCTCCACCGGCATCGTCGGCGCCACCGTGGTGACCATGGGCCTCTTGGCACTGCCCACCATGCTGCGCAACAACTACTCGCCGGAACTGGCGACCGGTGTGATCGCGGCTTCGGGCACCCTCGGCCAGATTATCCCGCCCTCCATCGTGATCGTTCTCTTGGGCACGCTGGCAGGCGACCTTTACTCCACCGCGCAGGAAACCCGCGCGATGGAGGCAGGCTGCTCCGACGCGCTCACCTATCTGGGCGAGCCGGCGGTGGTTTCGGTCGGCACCTTGTTCCAGGCGGCGCTGCTGCCGGGTATCCTGCTGGCGATCCTCTATGCGGTCTACGCCTTTGGCTTTGCCCTTCTGAACCCGCACAAGGCGCCTGCCGTGACCATCGACGGCGGCACCGGCGAGGTGATCACCCGAAACGAAGGCCTGACCTGGTTCCTGGCAGTTCCGGCCGCCCTGATCGGCGGCGCCATTCTGCTGGCCAGCGTCAACCTAGTCGGCAGCCAGAACATCACCGTATCGACCTTCTCCGATGCCGGTGAAACCGCCTCTCTGCGCACCAACGTGGGCGCCGAGTGCAAGGCGGCCATGATCGACCTGCACGGGCAGGAGGCCTGGGACGCCGCTGTGGCAGAACAGGATGCCATCGACGCAGCAGGCGGCGTGGCCCTGTCCAAGAAACTGAGCGACGAGGAAATCGCCGCCGCCCGCGAAGCCAAGATCGCTGCCGCGGCGCCGATTGGCACCGGGATTGCCGTGATCATGGTTGTTCTGGGCCTGGTGCTGGCATTCGGCCGCGGCGTGGCGCCCTCGCGCGATGCCAAGCCGCTGATCCTGGGTTCCATCGGCATCCTGCTGATTGCGCTGGTGGACCTGGTGGCAATTGCGCCGACCACCTCCGCAGGTGTCACCGTGCTGTGGATTGCGCTGCCGCTGCTGCTGGCGCTGTGGGGTTGCCGCGAGGCCGCTGCGCGCTGCGCCAGGAACGATCTGATCCGGGTGGTGTTCCCGCCGCTGGTGCTGATCGTTGCGGTGCTGGGCTCGATCCTGGGCGGCATCACCAACCCGACGCCGGCTGCGGCGCTGGGGGCGGGCGGCGCCATCATGCTGGCGGCCTACCGCAAGCTGCAGGACGAGGGACGCTCCGGGAAGATCATCATCTGGTCCACCTTTGCCGTGATGCTGTGCATCCTGGTCGGCATGAACTTCGACCTGCGGGTGAACCAGGGCGGGGTCACGGTTGAAACCTGGATTGCCTTCATTGTCGCCTACGCCGCGTATCTCTATGCGCTGTTCGGGCTGCTGTTCGGCTGCTGGGTGCTGTTCAAGTCGGGCGTCCTGAGCCCGGTGGTGCGGGAAACCGCCAAGGTGACCTCGATGGTCTTCACCATCCTGATCGGCTCGCAGCTTTTGAACCTGGTGGTGATTTCCTTTGGCGGCGAGCACTACATCCAGCAGTTCCTGAAGAGCTTCGACAACGAGATGACGGTCTTCCTGATCGTGATGCTGGTGCTGTTCTTCCTGGGCTTCGTGCTGGACTTCCTGGAGATCATCTACATCGTGATCCCGATCGTGGGGCCGGTGATCTATGGCGGGTCCTTCGATCCGAAATGGGTGACCATCATGGTGGCGGTGAACCTGCAGACCTCGTTCCTGACACCCCCCTTCGGGTTTGCGCTGTTCTACCTGCGCGGGGTGGCCCCCAAGGAAGTGACCACGGCCCATATCTACCGCGGGATCGTGCCCTTCGTGCTGATCCAGGTGGTGGGCATCGGCATCCTCTGGGCCTTCCCGTCGATCGTGACTATCGTCCCGGCGCTGATCCCGAACTGATCCGGGAACAGGATAAGGAAACGGAAAAAGGGGCCCCAAGCGGGCCCCTTTGCTTTTCTTGCGGGGGGAGTGGCGCTGCCCCTCTGCGCGCGCGGCGCGCATTCACCCCGGGATATTTTCAGCCAGATGAACAGGGGATCCTTGCGGGGATCGTCAGGCGCGGCGGGCGGCTCAGGCGAACTGGATCAGGTCCCAGCGGTTGCCGAACGGGTCGCACCAGACCGCGACGGTGCCATAAGGCTCGTGCCGCGGGTCTTCCTCGAAGGTCACGCCCTGGGCCTGCATCGCGGCGTGGTCGCGGGCAAAATTGTCCGTGGCCAGGAACAGCCCGACGCGGCCGCCGAATTGGTTGCCGATGGCGGCCTGCTGCTCAGGGCCTTCGGCGCGGGCCAGAACCAGGCTGCCCTGCGCGGCGCCCGGCGGCAGGATGCGCACCCAGCGCTTGCGGCCCTAATCGATGTCCTCGGCCAGCTGCCAGCCGAGCTGGCCGCAGTAGAAGGCGATGGCGGCGTCATAGTCCGGCACCACCAGGGAAACGGCATGGAGGTACTGCATCAGCGGCTGCGGTGAATGGGCTGTTCGGGCAGCTGGATATTGGCGACCTGTTCGGCAATCGGATCGGTCGACAGCGGATGGCTGGCGGTCTCGAATTCCGACGGGTCGGTCATCTTCTTCCATTCGCTCTGGTGATAGATCTCAAGGCCTGAGAACTTGGCCTTGTAGCCCATCTTCTGGCTGCCGGGCACCCAGTAGCCCAGGTAGACGTAAGGCAGGCCCGCCTCGCGCGCGATGCTGATGTGGTCGAGGATCATGAAGGTGCCGAGCGAGTTCTGCGGCTGGTCCGGCGCATAGAACGAATAGACCATGCTGAGGCCGTCCTCCAGCACATCGGTGAGCGACACCGCGGTCAGCTGGTTGCTGCCTTCCTCGGCATATTCCACCACCCGGCTGCGCACCGGGGTTTCCTCGATCATCGCGGCGTATTCAAAGACATCCATGTCGGCCATGCCGCCGTCGGCGTGGCGGCTGTCCAGGTAACGGCGGAACAGGGCGAACTGATCCTCGGTTGCCCAGGGCGATGTCGCCCGCCGCTCCAGATGGGCATTGCGCTTGAGCGTGCGCTTCTGGCTGCGCGTCGGGGTGAAGGCCGAGACATCGATCCGTGCGGAAAGGCAGGCCGAGCACTCAGAGCAGGACGGCCGGTAGAGCACGTTCTGCGAGCGCCGGAAGCCCTGCTGGCTGAGGCTGTTGTTGAGCTGCTCCACCCCGTCGCCCTGCAGTGCGGTGAACAGCTTCCGCTCCATCCGGCCCTCCAGATAGGGGCAGGGCTGCGGCGCTGTCACGTAGAACTGCGGTGCAATGGGAAGGGTATGGCGCATCGGAACTCTTCAGCAGTTTCGCGGGACGGATCAAACGGGCGCCTGGAACAAGCGGCAGGTACTCCGATTGATGATAGCAACGCGGTTCCGGTGCGCCAAGTAGCCTTGTGGAAAATGGTTTAACGCTGTCTTGCGGATTTCGCTCAAACCCGCCGGTTCAGCATTACGGTGCCGAGGAAATGGTCGGTCAGGCCCTGGCCGCGCGGCGAGGTCAGCATCAGGATGATCGAGATCACCTGCAGCACCGGCAGTGCCAGCGACAGCGAATAGCCGGCGGTGTGCAAGGCTGCCAGGCCGCTGTCGAGCCGCTGGCCCGCGCTGTCGCGCAGCTCGATCCCGGCAAAGCGCATCCCCCAGGTGGCGGAGCCGTTGGCGATGGTCACGGTCCGGTAGGCAAAGCCCACCGCCAGATACAGCAGCGGCCAGATCAGGAGGCCGGTAAAGGCGGTCAGCACCACCGCGGCGGCACTGAGGGCGAAGATCAGGATGCTGTCGATGATCCAGGCGATCAGCCGCTTGGCTGGAACAGACGCATAAAATTCTGCCTGGTAGTCGGGGTCGGGCAGGGCGGTCATGTATGGGGTCCTTTGCGAGGGGGAAGAGGCAGGTCGCGTAAGCCCCGCCCGGACGGGGGCGGGGCAGCCGGAGGAGGAGGGCGGCTTAGTGGCGCTTGGGTTCGCCGCCGTCTTCGTCCTCATCCTCCGCGTCATCGCCATGATCGGCGGCGCGGGCGCGCTCATCCATGAACTGGTCGAACTCGGCCTTGTCCTTGGCTTCGCGCAGGCGCTCCAGGAACGCCTCGAAATCATGCTGTTCCTGCTCCAGGCGGCGCAGCGTGTCGGCCTTGTAGGCGTCAAAAGCGCTGTTGCCCGAAGGTTTCATCGCCGAGAAGCCGTGGCGCGCCCAGGATTTGCGTTTGTGGCGGCAGGCGGATTTGCTGAACATGCGTTTGCTCCAGATCATGTAGAAGAGAAGGGCCAGGCCCACCGGCCAGAAGAACACAAAGCCAAGCACCATGGCGGCAATCCAGGCGCCTTTGCCCTTGCTGTCCAGCCAGGCTTCGCTGCGGGAAAACCAGCCCTGCACCGGTGCATGGGGGGCGGTTTGGGTGAAACTCGTCATCGGGGTCCTCCTGGTTGCGGGTGTATGTAAATCTCTTTCACATTACTGCATATCGGAAGCCGCCGCGGGGGTTTCAAGCCCTTATGTAAATCTTTTTCACATGTGAGCCGGAAAGCGGGAGCACCCGGGCCAGCAGTGGGTTTTGTGCGGGTGAGACGTGCTATTTGCGCCTGCTAGGGCCTGACCGTCAGCGGACCGCGCAGTCATGCTGCCTCACCACCAAGCAACGGATGCTGAATAGGGATGACGAAAACCTCGAAAATGCGCGGCGGCACAGGAGAACGCACAGTACCGCGCGGCAATTCGGCCATTGACGCGGCGGTGCCGCGGGAACAGTGTCGGGAGCATGACGACCGCCCTGCAGATCACCCGCATTCCCCGCCCCTTTGACCCCGAACTTGGCGCCGAAGCGCGCGCGCTGGTGCCGGCGCTCTCCGGCGATCTGGCGGATCTGCTGGCCGGGGCCTGCGGCTCCAGCCCCTACCTCAAGGAGCTGACCGCGCGGGAGGCGGACTGGCTGCCGGAGGCGATGCAGGATCCAGACGCAGCGCTGGAGAACGTGCTGGCGGACTGCCGGGCGCTGGAAGGGACGCAGATTAAGCCGGGCCTTCGCCAGGCCAAGCGGCGGCTGGCGCTGCTGACCGGGTTGTGCGACCTCAGCGGCGGCTGGAGCCTCGAGCAGGTGACCGGCGCGCTGACGGAGTTCGGCGGGCTAAGCGCGGATGTGGCCATCAAGGCGGAGATCGCCGCGCTGATCCGGCGCAAGAAGCTGCCGGGGCTGACGGAGGATGATATCGGGACCGCGGGCGGGCTCACCATCCTGGCAATGGGCAAGATGGGCGCGCATGAGCTCAATTACAGCTCCGATATCGACCTGATCTGCCTGTTCGACGAAACCCGGTTCGACCCGGATGATTTCTACGAGGCGCGCCAGGGCATGGTGCGCGCGACCAAGAACATGTGCGCCGCGCTCAGCGACCGCACCGGCGACGGCTATGTGTTCCGCACCGACCTGCGGCTGCGCCCGGACCCGGCGGTGACACCCGTTTGCCTGGCCATGGAGGCGGCCGAGCACTACTACGAAAGCCTGGGCCGCACCTGGGAGCGCGCCGCCTATATCAAGGCCCGCGCCTGCGCCGGCGACATCAAGGCGGGGGAGAAGTTCCTCAGCACCCTGCGCCCCTTCGTCTGGCGGCGGCACCTGGACTTTGCCGCCATCCAGGACGCCCATGACATCCGCCTCCGCATCCGTGAGAACAAGGGCACCGGCGGTGCCCTCAACGTGCCGGGGCATGACATGAAGCTGGGCCGCGGCGGCATCCGCGAGATCGAGTTCTTCACCCAGACCCGGCAGCTGATTGCTGGCGGCCGTGACGAGAGCCTGCGCCTGCGCGGCACCGTCGAAGGGCTGGCGGCGCTGGCGGACAAGGGCTGGGTGCCGCCGGAGGTGGCAGAGACCCTGACTGGCCATTACCGCGCTCACCGCGAGGTCGAGCACCGCATCCAGATGGTGCACGACGCCCAGACCCACCGGATGCCGAAATCCGAGGACGGGATCGCCCGGGTGGCTTGCCTGATGGACCGCGACCCGGAGCCGCTGATGGCGGAAATCAAGGAACGACTGGAAGAGGTGCACACGCTGACCGAGGGGTTCTTTTCCCCCGGCGCCACCCCGCCGCCTGCTGCCTTGGCGGAGGACACGGCAGAGCTCGACGGCGCCGTCATCGCCCGCTGGCCGACTTACCCGGCACTTCGCTCCGCCCGCGGTGCGCAGATCTTCGAACGGCTGAAGCCGGAACTGCTGGCCCGTGTTGCCAAAACCGCCAAACCGGCAGAGACGCTGCTGGCGCTCGACGGGTTCCTTGCGGGGCTGCCTGCCGGGGTGCAGCTGTTCTCGCTGTTCGGCGCCAATCCGCAGCTGATTGACCTGCTGATCGACATCGCCGGCACCTCCCGCGAGCTGGCCAGCTTCCTGTCCCGCAATTCTGCGGTGTTCGATGCGGTGATCGGCGGCTCCTTCTTCGACCCCTGGCCGGGGGCGGCCAAACTGCGGGCAGAGCTGGACCGGCGCCTGTCCCTGGAACGCGATTACGAATCCCGCCTCGACGCCACCCGCCGCTGGTGCAAGGAATGGCACTTCCGCATCGGGGTGCACCACCTGCGCGGGCTGATCGACGGCCGCCAGGCCGGGGCGCAATATGCCGAACTGGCCGAGGTGGTGATCGCCGGGATCACCCCGGAAGTGGTGGATCAATTCACCCGCAAGCACGGGCCGCCGCCGGGCCGCGGCGCGGCGGTGCTGGCGATGGGCTCGCTCGGGGCCGGGCAGATCCACGCGCAATCCGACCTCGACATCATCGTGATCTATGATCCCGGCACGGCGGAGATGTCGGAGGGCAAGCGCCCGCTGGCCACGCGCCCCTATTTCGCCCGTCTGACCCAGGCCTTTGTCACCGCGCTGTCGGCGCCGATGTCGCAGGGCCGCCTCTATGAGGTCGACATGCGGCTGCGTCCCTCCGGCACCCAGGGGCCGGTGGCGGTCAGCCTGGCGGGGTTCACCCTCTACCAGCAGAACGAGGCCTGGGTCTGGGAGCATCTGGCGCTGACCCGTGCCCGGGTGGTTGCCGGAGTGGCCAGCCTTGCCGCGGAAATCGAGGATTTCCGGGCGGGCTTCCTGGCGCAGCCGCGGGAGCGCGCCAAGGTACTGCAGGAGGTGGCGCAGATGCGCGCGCGGCTCGCCGCCGCCAAGACGCCCGCGGGCGGCTGGGACGTCAAGAACGGCGCCGGGCGGATGATGGACGTGGAGCTGATCTCGCAAGCGGGCGCGCTGACCTCCGGCTCCGGCGCGCGCGATGTGGCCGCGGGCCTGGCCGGGGCTGTCGCTGCCGGATGGCTGAATGACGCGGATGCAGAATACCTCGGCGCCAGTTACCGTCTATTCTGGTCCGTGCAATGCGCAGCGCGGCTGCTCTCCGGCAAGGCCATCGAGTCCGATGCCATCGGCGAGGGCGGGGCGCAGTTTCTCTGCCGCACCACCGGCTACGCCCGGCTGGACGCGCTGGAGCAGGAACTGCAGGCCCGCTACACACGCTGCGCTGCGATCATAGCGGAAGCCTTGCAAGGGGAAGGGGCGGATGAAGAAGGGCAGCACTGAACAGGACCCGCGCGGTCTGATCTACGAATCCTACCGGATCGACGGCATCACCGATGCGCAATGCCGCAGCATTTTCTTTGACTGGGCGCTGGGCATGGACGCCGCCCGCGACAGCCGCGCCGACATCCAGGTGCTGCTGGAGCTCTATGGCAATGATCAGCCGGATCACCCGATGACGGCCGTGCTGCGCGACGGTTTGGCGGGCGCGGAGAAGCCGCGGCGCCGCGGCGGCTGGCGCTCCCGCGCACGGTGACCGCTGGGGCCCCGATGGCCGGGAGATGTTACCCGGCCGTCAACATTCGTTAATTTTTCGCTAAATTGGACTTAATTTGTCCCAATTCCGCCCCGATTGACCCGCACCCTGCCATTGACCCCGCTTGCTGGACCCTCACCCGGCGGCGGACCACTGGTAAGGAGCAGAGCCATGAACATCGTCCGCAGCCTCGCATTCGCCTCTCTCGGGCTGATGGTTTCCGCCTGCGCATCGGTCGACATGCCCTCGCGCAACTTGCCGTTCGAACCAGCCCCCGACGCGGCAGTCAGCGTCCCCGACGGCTATGAACCGCTGCCGCAGGTTGATCCGCTGCCGGCCCTGCGGGTAAGCCGCGTCACCGTCGAGGTGCCGCGCAGTCTGACAGTGTCGGAGGCCAACAGCTATTTGCCCAAGGGCGACATCGTCTGGCGCGAGGATCCGTTTGGCGACCGCCATGCCCAGGTGCAGGCCATTGTGCAAAGCGCGATGGAAGCCGGCAGCCGCGGGCTGGAAGGCCCGATCGGCGCCAATCTGCATGTCGAGGTGCTGCGCTTCCACGCCTTGACGCAAAAAGCCCGCTATACCACCGGCGGCATCCACGCCATCACCTTCAAGATTCAGCTGACTGATCCGGTCACCGGCGCGCTGCTGCGTCCGGAAAAGACTGTCGAGGCGGACCTCAAGGCCTTTGGCGGCGCCCGCGCCCTGGAAGCAATGTCGCGCGGCCAGACCCAGAAGGTGCGCATCACCGGCCACCTGGCCAATGTGATCCGGCAGGAACTGACCAGGCCCGGCAGCTACCGGAATGCGCGCCTCGGCCTGCTGCAGGCACTGCAGTAGAACCGGCGCGCAGGAATGGAAGTTCTGCCGGGAGGGGCCAAGCGGCCCCTTTTCCTGTTCGGGGCTAAAGGATATGAGGGGGCCATGACAGCCTCCCCCGATGCGCCGCAGCGCCCCCGCGTGAAAATGAAGCCCAAGTCCAACGCCCGCGCCATCCGGCACGGGTTTCCCTGGGTTTATGCCAACGAACTGGTCACCGACCGGCGCACCCGCAAGCTGGCGCCCGGCGCCCTGGCAGTGCTGGAGGATGAGGCGCAGCGCCCGCTGGGGCTGGTCTCGGTGAACCCGGAGAGCAAGATCATCGCCCGGATCCTCGACCGCGATCCGGAGGCGGTGATCGATCAGGCCTGGTTCGCCGCCCGCCTGTCCCGCGCGCAGGAGATGCGTGAACGTCTGTATGACGCCCCCTTCTACCGGCTGGTGCATGCCGAATCCGACGGGCTGCCCGGCGTGGTGATCGACCGCTTTGGTGCGGCTTGCGTGGTCCAGCCCAACGCCGCCTGGGCCGAGGCGCATCTGGACATGCTCACCGCCGCGCTGGCGGAGGTGACCGGCGCCGAGGTGATCCTGAAAAACGCCTCCGGCCGCACCCGCGGCCTCGAAGGGCTCGACGATCAGAACCAGACCCTGCTGGGTGAGGCCCCCAGCGCGCCGGTACCGGTCCTGATGAACGGCGCCACCTACATGGCTGACCTCACTGGCGGCCAGAAAACCGGCCTGTTCTACGACCAGCGCGAAAACCACGCCTTTGCCGCGCGCCTTACCGCGCCCGGCGCCAAGGTGCTGGACGTGTTCTCCCATGTCGGCGGCTTTGGCCTGGCGATGCTGGCAGGCGGGGCAGGGCACGCCACCTGCGTCGACGGCTCCGCCGCCGCGCTGGAGCTGGCCGCGCAAGGCGCCGCAGCCAGCGGCCACCAGGACAAGTTCACCGCCCGCCAGGGCGACGCCTTTGACGTGCTGACCGCGCTTGGCGAAGAAGGCGAGAGCTTTGACGTGGTGATCTGCGACCCGCCCGCCTTTGCCCCATCGAAACAGGCGCTCGAGGCGGGCCTGAGGGCCTATGAACGCGTTGCCAAACTGGCAGCCCCCTTGGTGAAACCCGGCGGCTACCTGGGCCTCTGCTCCTGCTCGCACGCCGCAGACCTTGCCAAGTTCCGCAACGCCTCGGCCCGCGGCATCGGCAAGGCGGGCCGCAGGTCTGCGCTGATCCACACCGGCTACGCCGGCCCCGATCATCCGCAGCTGCCGCAGCTGGCCGAAAGCGGCTACCTGAAGGCCGTGTTCTTCCGGCTGGACTGAACCCGGTGAAGCTGCTCCTCGACACCTGTGTTCTGTATCCGACGGTGATGCGGGAGATGCTGCTGGGTGCGGCCGGGCTGGGCTATTTCACCCCGCTCTGGTCCGCCCGCATCCTTGGCGAATGGGAACGCGCAGCGCTGAAACTCGGCCCCGAAGGCGCGGCACAGGCCAAGGCGGAAATCGCCCTGCTCCGCGCCCGCTGGCCCAAGGCCGAGGTCGCCCCTGCCCCGGGCACAGAGGCGCGCCTCTGGCTGCCCGACAGTGCCGACACCCATGTGCTGGCCGCCGCCATTGCAGGCCATGCCGATGCCGTCGTGACAGTGAACAACAAGGACTTTCCCCGCCACACCCTAGCGGAGGAGGGGCTGGAGCGCCTCGGCCCGGATGAATTGCTCTACCGTTTCTGGCTGCAGGACAGCACGGGCATGGAAGCGCTGGGGGATGAGGTTCTGGCCGAGGCCAACCGCCTGTCGGGCGGCAGCTGGGAAATGCGTCCGCTGCTCAAGAAAGCCCGCTTGCCGCGGCTCGCCAAGGCCCTCTCTTCTTCTTTGTGAAAATACTCCGGGGAGTTTGAGGGGCCGGCCCCTCAATCCCGCCTTTGCCCCAGACTCAGCCCTTGGCCCATTTCGCTTCAAGCCGCTCCAGCGCCGCGATCCGCTCATCGGTCTTGGGATGGCTCATCAGCCAGGCAGGCGCCATGCCGGCGCGCTGCTGGGTCAGTTCCTCGAGTTTGGCAAACAGGCTTTTCTGCGGTGCCAGCCCGATCCCTGCCTTGGTCAGCAGCGCCGCGGCATACTCATCCGCCTCATACTCGTCGCCGCGCGACAGCCGTGCCGCCAGCAGCGAAGTCAGCACCCCGGCAATCCACGGGCCGATAAAGGGGATGTAGCGGCCCAGGATCAGCATCAGCGCCGTGCGCAGCGCATTCTGGCCGGAGAAATCGATCATCCGCTTGCGGGCATGCCCCAGCGCCACATGGCCCAGCTCATGGGCAATGACCGAGGCCATTTCCTCGGCGCTTACCTCGCCATTCTGGTATTTGCGGTAAAACCCGCGGGTGATGAAGATCCGCCCGTCCGGCGCCGCCAGCCCGTTGACCGGGTCGACCTCGTAGATATGCACCGGGATGCGGGCGATGTTCAGTGCCGCCGCCAGCCGGTCGGTCAGCCGCTTCAGCCGCGGGTCTGCCAGCTCGGTAGAGCGCTGGTCCAGCTCGCGGTTGGTGCGCCAGACGGAAATCCGGTACATCACAAGGCCATAGAGCACGGCCAGCAGGATTGGAATGAGACGCAGCATGCTTCAGATATGGGCCGAAACCGCGCCGCCAGCAAGAGGCAGCAGCCGGGAAGCCTTGCACCCAGCGCAGGCCGCCATGCAAAATCCTCACTCGCAGCCGCGCGCCGCATCCATTAAGGGGGCTGGACTCCAAGACACCACAGAACAACGGCTTCCGGCACATGGCACCGCTCTCACAGCTCCGCAATATCGCCGACACCGGCGAGACCCTGCACCGCAGCGGCTGCGCGCCCTACAAGATCGAGAAATACTTGCAGTTCTATGCCAGGAAGCAAGGCATCAACGTGATCGTGCAGGCCACGCCCACCTCGATCTCCTGCCAGTTCCCGGACGAGGACAACCAGTTCATCATCCGCCGCCTGGAGCCTGCCCAGATCAACCTCAGCCTGCTGGCGCGCACCATCATCCGCATCAACGCGGTGGAGGACCCGGGGATCGAGGAGCCGGGCCGCTATCCCGGCTGGCTGATCATGCTGGCCAATATCGCCATTCCGCCCGCCTTCCTGACCCTCATCGGCAGCGCGCTGACGACGATTGCGCTGTCGGCAGTGCTGGGCTTCCTGGTCTGGCTCTGCCAGCTGTTCTGCCGCGGCGACCGGGTGATCCTGGTCGAATTCCTGTCGGCGCTGGTTGCGGGGCTGGCGGTCTCGCTGGTCAGCAGCATGGGGGTGGAGGTGCCGGTCTGGGGCACCTGCATCGCCGCCATCGTGCTGTTCGTGCCGGGGCTGTCTATTGCCAACTCGCTGGAATGCCTTGCCTTTAACGATGTGATTTCCGGCTCCAGCCTGTTTGCCCAGTCGATCTTCGTGCTGATGAAACTGTTCATCGGCATCTACATCGGCGTCAGCATCGGTGCGGCGCTGTGGGGGGCAACGCCGCAGGTGGAGAACGTGAACGGCGTCTTGTGGTGGATGCCCTACCTGGCGCTGCCCGCACTGTCATTCTCGATCGGCGTGATCTTCAATGCGCGCATGGTGGACATCCTGCGGGCGCTGCCGGTCACCGTGCTGGGCATGTGGGGGCCGCTCTACCTCGGCTTTGGCGGCGGCTGGATCGTCGGCACCTGGGTCACCGCCATGTGCATCACCCTTTACGGCACCTGGCTGGCCAAGACGCTGAACCTCACCGGCGCCATCTACATCGTGCAGGGCATCCTGATCCTGGTCCCCGGCAGCCGGGTGCTGATGAGCGCGACGCAGTCGCTGTTCAATGAAACCCTGATGGCAGACGCCAGCATCGGCCTGTCGGCACTGCTGATGTTCTCGGCCATCGTGGCGGGGCAGGTGACGGCGCTGGCGCTGTATGCGCAGAAGAACCGCAACCTCGCCAGCTAGCGCCGGCATCCTCAGCCGGGGGAAGTGGCGGTCAGGCTTTGGGCTGCACAACGGAAAACAGCCCGCAGCCTGACCGCCAGCCCCTAGGGCCCCGGCCCTAGTTCACTCCCAGTTTTCCCGGGAATTCGATGTTGATCTCAAGGCTGGACAGCTCGTCGCCGCGCTCCATGCGGATGTCGATCGCCTCGTCGCCGATCTGCATGTGGCGGCGGATCACCTCCAGGATGTCGCGCTGCAACTGCGGCAGGCAATCGGGGCGGGAGCCGCCGCTGCCGCTGCGTTCATGCGCCAGCAGGATCTGCAGCCGCTCCTTGGCGGTGCGGGCAGAGGCTTTGCGGGGACGGAGGGAAAATCCGAACATGCTCAGGCCGTCCGTCCGAACAGGCGCTGCAGCAGGCCCGGACGCCGGTCCGCGGCAATCCGCATCTCGATCTGCTCGCCGATCAGCCGGCCCACCGCGTCTTCATAGGCGGTCCCGGCAGCCGAGGGCTCGTCCAGCACCACCGGCACGCCGAGGTTGGAGGCCCGCAGCACCGCCGTGCTTTCCGGGATGATGCCCAGCAGCGGCACCGCCAGGATTTCCAGCACATCCTCTACCGGCATCATTTCGCCGCTGTCGATCCGCGCCTTGTCGTGGCGGGTGATCAGCACCTGCGCCTTGACCGGCTCGGCGCCTTCCTTGCCGGCACGTTCGGTGATGCTGTTCAAGAGCCCCAGCACCCGGTCGCTGTCGCGCACCGAGGACACCTCGGGGTTGGTCACCACAATCGCCTCATCGGCAAAATACATCGCCATCTGCGCGCCGCGCTCGATGCCCGCCGGGCTGTCGCAGATGATGTAATCGAACTCCTGCCGCAGCTCCTGCAGCACCTTCTCGACACCTTCCCGGGTCAGCGCGTCCTTGTCGCGGGTCTGCGAAGTCGGCAGCACCGACAGCGTGTCCAGCCGCCGGTCGCGGATCAGCGCCTGCTTCAGCTTGGCATCGCCCTGGATCACGTTGATGAAGTCGAACACCACCCGGCGCTCGCAGCCCATGATCATGTCCAGGTTGCGAAGCCCCACGTCGAAATCGATCACCACCGTCTTGTGGCCGCGCCGGGCCAGCTCGGCGCCTACTGCCGCCGAAGTTGTGGTCTTGCCGACGCCGCCCTTGCCCGAGGTGACCACGATCACCCGGCCCAGCGGCGCTTCCAGTTTCAGGTCCTTGGTCATTGTCCTGCCTCTCTCATCCCAGGTTTCATCGCAGCCTTCATCCCAGGGCTTCCACACACAGCCGCTCGTCCTGCAGGAACACCTGCACCGGGCGGTTCAGCAATTCGGGCTCCAGATTCTCGCTTGTCCGGTAGAGCCCGGCGACCGCCAGAAGCTCGGCATCCAGGCTGTGGCAGAAGATCCGGGCGCTCTCGTCGCCCTCGGCGCCTGCCATGGCGCGGCCGCGCAGGCGCCCGTAGACGTGAATGCTGCCGCGCGCGATCAGCTCAGCGCCCGAACTCACCGGCCCGACCACCACCAGATCACCGCCCTCGGCCACCACGGTCTGGCCCGAGCGCACCGGCTGGGTGATCAGCCGGTTTTCCGGCGGCCGCAATTTCTTGGGGATTTCCCGGCGGGTACCGGGTCTTGCGCTGCCTTCAATGTTGAGCGGCGCATCCTTGCCGCTGGCAATGGTGATCAGCCCGGCGTCATCCGCCGCCGCCCGCTGCTGCGGCGAGGCATTCTGCACGCCGAACACCGCCAGGCCGCGGCTGCGCAAACTGTCCACCAGCGCCCGCAGCTCTGCGGATCGGGTCAGCCCCGGCGCCTGGGCGAGGTCCAGGATCAGCGGTGCGCCGTCAAAGAAATGCGGGCTCCAGCGCAGCTGCGCGTCCAGTGCGGCGTAAAACGCCTGGTCCAGCGGTCCGTCCTCGGGGCGCAGCGCGACGGCGGTGAAATACCGCCCGCGGATCTGGAAGGGCTTCACGGCGGCGGCGGGGGCACCGCCACGGGGTTTTATCTCTTGATGCGGCACGCTCACGCGATGCTCCTGCTCGGGGGTGCGGCCTTGATACGCCGCTTCTTTTTCTTCTGCGTAGCGGTTGGGTGCCGGACCGTTCAACCGGGGCGTGGCGGCCTCGGCGGACATGCGCCGGATGCCGGGAGTACCGGCGGATTTCCGCACGCAAACAGCCTCAGATTGTGCAGAAAGGCATTGCCGTTCCGGCGTTTGCACCAGCTAGAGCGGCAGCGGCGCCGATTGGCCCGAAGTCTCAAGGTCCCAGGTGGCGGCCCACTCCGCCCCCCGGCGTTCCAGGATCAGATAGTTCCGTTCCGCCGCATAGCGCCCGGCCTGGCCGGGGATCTTGCGGATGCGGATCGGGTGGCCGGGCAGGGGCGCATCGCCCAGCCAGGACAACACGCCCAGCACCCGCGCCCAGGCCCTGGGCGGTGCACGGTGGGAAATGCCGGAGGCCACCAGCTGATGCAGCACCTTGCCGCCATTAAGGGCCATCTCGCCCCGCGTGGCCAGATGGATCTCCCCGGACACCGCGGTCACCTGCTGACCGTCCTTGGCGGCAATATCCCGCATCATGCGCAGCATTCGCCGCCAGGAGGCGCGGTGCGCCCGGCTCTGCCACTGGTCGCGCAGGTCGTCCTCGTATTTCTGCATCCGCGGCGTCAGCACCATCAACAGCTCCAGCAGCGACAGCCGCGGCCCCAGCAAGGGCACGCTGGACAGCAGCAAGGTCCGCCCCGGTGCTGCCCGCTTGGCTTCCGCCTTCATCATCCGCCAGCCGCCCCGAGCCATCACCCGCCGCCGGCTGCGTTCTGAACGCAGGTCGGGTGCCAGCAGCCGCAGGCCGGGCGCCTCGATGCGCCAGCCCAGGTGGGTGCCGTTGGGGTCGGCGAACCGCGAAGGCAGGTCGCCGTCGCAGCAGCCGTGCTGGAACAGCAGCGCCGCCTCCCTGGCCGCCGCAAACAGCGTCTGCCCCACCGGCGAATAGGTGCTGGAGCGGCGCAAGCTGCCCCAGCCGTCGCAGACATCGTGGTCGTCCCATTGCATCAAAGAGGGGACACGGGCCGCAATCCAGGCCAGTTCTGGCGCGCTGTAAACCGCCAAGTAGCGGCGCAGGAAGCCTTCCCGCAGATGCCTGCGCAGGCTGGCCAGATCCTCCCGCGAGGGATCGCTGGGCAGTTTGTCCGGCCAGCCATCGCTCAGCCGGTGGCCCTCCGTGACCTCGTCGGCATAGACCTGATCGCCGCCGTGCAGCAGCAGCGAAAAAGGCCGCACACAGTGCTCAGCCCCCATCCGCGCCCACATGGCGTTGCGCTCTTTGCCGTCGCGGTCCAGGTCGCCATGCTCCTCGCCGTTGCAGGAGGCATAGGCAATCCGCATATCGCCGCCAAAGCCGCCGGTAACCTCGAAATGCTGGCCGTTCCACTGGTAGGCGGAGGGGCGGTCCGCAGGCAGCGAAAAGCGCGCGCGCAGGACCGATACTTTCGCGTACTCCGCCAGCGGCTCGGGCTGAAGGTCCGTGCCGTCGATGGAAACAGGCGGCACGGGTTGCCCCTTGGGCGCAATGAACAGCGCCGCAAGCTGCATCTGGCCATCGCACAGATCGTCGAGGATCAGGATGGGGCCGGTGATCGGGGTGCCGCTGCTCATACAGCCTCAGCACCTAGGTGCGCGAGTTGGCGCAATCAACCGGCACAACGCGGCCAAAGATCCCCTTTTTCGTTTTCTGCAGTGTATTTCCCGGTAGCGCCCCCGGATACCCCGGGCTCTGGGGCGGCCGGCCTTCTGTTCCGCGCAGAGAGGGGGCGCTCCCGCCCGTCCGGCCTGCATTGGAAATGCCGGCCTCCCGGTTGGGCCCGGCGCCGGACTTTCAGGTCCGGCGCGCATCCTGCTTGCCTTGGCAAGCAGGATGCCATGCCCAAGGCTGCCAAGGGGCTCTGGCGCCAGCCAGTGCGCCTGCGGGCGCGGGAGGGGCGCTTGGCCGGAGGAAACGTTTATTCGAGGGGGCAGGCCTAGCGGCTCAGCTCGCGCATGCCGCGTTCCAGACCGTCCAGCGTCATTGGCACCATGCGGTCCTCAAAGATTTCCCGGATCATGCCGATCGAATGGGTGTAGTCCCAGTATTTCTCCGGCACCGGGTTGATCCACAGGTTCGAGGTCCAGGCTTCGCGCGCGCGCTGCAGCCAGACCTGACCCGCTTCCTCATTCCAGTGCTCGTTGGCGCCGCCGGGATAGGCGATCTCATAAGGCGACATAGAGGCATCGCCCACAAAGATGCACTTGTAATCCGGCCCGTAGGTGTGCAGCACCTCATGGGTGGGGATCTTCTCGTTCCAGCGCCGCCGGTTGTCGCGCCAAACGCCCTCATACAGGCAATTGTGAAAGTAGTAGTATTCCAGATGTTTGAACTCGGCCCGCGCAGCCGAGAACAGCTCCTCCACCACCTGGATATGCGGATCCATCGAGCCGCCGACGTCCAGAAACAGCAGCACTTTCACTGCATTGTGCCGCTCCGGCCGGGTCTTCACGTCCAGATAGCCGTGCTCGGCGGTGGAACGGATGGTGCCGTCCAGATCCAGCTCCTCCTGCGCGCCCTCGCGGACCCAGCGGCGCAGGCGTTTCAGCGCCACTTTGATGTTGCGGGTGCCGAGCTCGACATCGCCGTCCAGGTTCTTGAACTCGCGCTTGTCCCAGACCTTGACCGCGCGCTGGTGGCGGCTCTTGTCCTGGCCGATGCGCACGCCTTCGGGGTTGTAACCATAGGCGCCAAAGGGTGAGGTGCCCGCGGTGCCGATCCACTTGTTGCCGCCCTGATGGCGGCCTTGCTGCTCCTTAAGCCGCTCCTTCAGCGTCTCCATCAGCTTGTCGAAGCCGCCAAGCGCTTCGATCTCGGCCTTTTCCTCCGCGCTCAGATGCTTCTCAGCCATCTTGCGCAGCCAGTCTTCGGGGATGTCGACGGCTTCCATCACCGCCTCGGCGGGGATTGCCTCCAGTCCCTCGAAGGTGGCGGCAAAGGCGCGGTCGAACTTGTCGATGTTGCGCTCATCCTTCACCATCGCCGCGCGGGCGAGGAAGTAGAAGGCCTCGATGTCATAGGTCGCCAGCCCCGCTTTCATCCCTTCAAGGAATGTCAGGTATTCGCGCAAGCTGACCGGAATGGCTGCCTTGCGCAGGTTTTCAAAGAAGGGCTGGAACATCGCGGAGCCTCAGGACTTGGTTACGCCAGCACCCGGTGCGTCAGGATGGTTGCCAGCAGGCCGAGAATACCAAAAACGATGGCATAGACAGCCCCGTATTGCAGCATGTCCAGGGTGTTGCCGCCACGTTTGCGGGCCTTCAGCGCGCCGATGAGGGCGCCCAGCAGCACGCCTGCGATTACGATCATGGTCTTTTCCGTCCGTTGTCTCTTGTTGCAGGATCAGGAGCCGGAGGGGCGCAGCGCGGCGATTTCCTCCAGCCGGGCCTCGACCACCCAATCCGGGCCAAAGCCGTACCTTGCCCATCCCAGGCTGTCCAGCCTGACCCGGCGGGCCTCGGCATTGCGGCCCTCCAGCTCCAGCGCTTCGGCCTGCAGCATCAGCAGGGTGGACAGCAGGGCGGCGTTCTCATGCGCCGCAGCGGTCGCCACCGCCGGGCCAAGCCGCGCCAGCGCCGCCGCCCCGTCGCCGGTGGCAATTTCATAGGCTGCGAGCTGCACCGACAGCTTGGCCTGGTGGATCCGGGTGCCGGGCTGGCCTTGCAGATAGGTCATCGCGGTCTGGAAATGCTGCAGCGCCAGTTCCGGCTCGCGCACATGCAGCATCCGGCCCAGCGTGTAGTGGCTCAGGGCGCGGCGGTGGTCCTGCCAGCCCCGGTCGCGGGCAATCGCCGCGGCGCGGTTGGCGGCGCGCAGCCGCTCGCGCAGCGATGTGCCGGGTCCCAGCGCCTGTTCAAAGGCGGTGATCCAGGCCCGCGGTGTTTCCGGCAGCCAGGTGGCCGCGGTGCGGGTGCCGCCCGGATTGAGCCGCGCCAGGATTGCCGGCAGCCGCGCCTCGACTTCCGCCCGGCTCATGCCGGTGCGCAGCTCGGGCGCATAGGTGGCGCGCAGGATCAGCATGTCAAAGCCGGTCAGCACCGCATGGATGTTGTCGTCGTTGAAGATCGAATCCGGCAGCCGGTACAGATCGTTCAGCGGTCCGATCGCCTGCGCCAGCTCCTCGTGCAGGCAGTCGCGCACCTCCTGCGGGCTGACATCATTGGGGATGAACACCGCCAGCCGCTCGCGGCTGCGCAGCAGCGACCAGTTGGTGCGCGGGCTGCGCCGGTTACGCCGGTATTCCGCCAGCGACGAGACGTTGGGCACCACGAAACAGGCCGCCTTGGGCAGTGCCCGGCGGATTTCGGCACGGGAGACCGATTGGATGGTAATGCTGGCACTGTCGCCGGAGACGCGGCGGATCGGAATTCCGGCCTCGTTCTGCAGCCGCGCCAGCAGCGTATTGAGGTCGCGGCTGAGACCTGGCGCAGGGTCGCCAGTCACCCGCAGGGTGATCGGGGTTTCGAACCGGGTGAACTGGGGCAGGGTGCTGCCACCCTCCAGCCGGAAATGCAGGTCGAGAAAATCGCGGGCGATGTCGGCGTTGGACCGCTGCGGCGGCTGCGGCCGCTGGCGGGTGAACACCTTGACCGGCGGCAGCGCTGCCGGAGCCGCCGCTGCCCGGGTCGGTGCCTCCACCCGCGCGGACGGGACAGCGCATGCGGCCAGTGCCAGCAGCGCGGCCCCCGCGGCAGCGCACCGCAGCAGGCGCAAGCCCTGTCGGCAGGCAGGGAGGTGTGAAACCGGGGCAGCGTCAGCAGGCAATCAGGCGTCTCCTATCAGCCCGGACCTGGACGCCCGGCTCATTTCCTTCTGATAGTGGAATGCGGCAGCAATTTGAAGCGAAACGGGCAGCCGCCGGAAAAGGGCGGCCGCCGTAAAGAGGCTACGGCACGGGCCGTTGCACTGAGACGGGCAGGGCCGGGCGCGGGGCAGCCAGGCCGCCAGGCCTCAGCGACGCCCGCGGGCCATGAAGGCGAGCCGCTCGAACAGATGCACGTCCTGCTCGTTCTTCAAAAGCGCCCCATGCAGTTTCGGCAGCGCGCTGGCGCCGTCGCGGGCGATGTCCTCGGGGCTCAGATCCTCGGCCAGCAAGAGCTTCAGCCAGTCGATCACCTCGGAGGTCGACGGCTTCTTCTTCAAGCCCTGCGTCTCGCGGATCTCGTAGAACTGGGTCAGCGCGGCGGTCAGCAGCGCCTCCTTGATGCCGGGGTGGTGCACCTCGACGATCTTTTTCATCGTCTCCGCATCCGGGAAGCGGATGTAGTGGAAGAAACAGCGGCGCAAAAAGGCGTCCGGCAGTTCCTTTTCGTTGTTGGAGGTGATGATCATGATCGGGCGGTGCTTGGCCTTGACCGTCTCGCCAGTCTCGTAGACGTGGAACTCCATCTTGTCGAGTTCCTGCAGGAGGTCGTTGGGGAACTCGATATCGGCCTTGTCGATCTCGTCGATCAGCAGGACGACTTTCTCGTCCGCGTCAAACGCTTCCCACAGCTTGCCCTTCTTGATGTAGTTCTTGACGTCATGCACGCGCTCGTCGCCCAGCTGGCTGTCGCGCAGGCGGCTGACGGCATCATATTCATACAGCCCCTGCTGGGCGCGGGTGGTGGACTTCACGTTCCACTCGATCATCCTGAGCCCCAGGGCTTCCGCCACCTGCTTGGCCAGCTCGGTCTTGCCGGTGCCCGGCTCGCCCTTGACCAGCAGCGGCCGCTCCAGTGTCACCGCCGCATTCACCGCAACCTTCAAGTCATCCGTTGCGACATATTCCTTAGTGCCCTGAAATTGCATATCTTTCCTGTTCCGGTCCAGTTTGGGGCCGCAGCGCCCAGTTCTTATCACGCTTTTAACCAAACCGCGCCACTATTGTGTAGTGACATTCCTTCCCGATAGGGATAAACGCTGCGGCAGAGGGGGAGCCAAAATGTTCAGGTGCAAATTATGACCAACATTATGGGCCAGACCGAAGGAGCCGAAATGAAGCAAGAAGTGTTTCTGCCGGACGACTACCGACCGGCCGAAGATGAGCCGTTCATGAACGAACGGCAGCTTGAGTATTTCCGACGCAAGCTATTGAATTGGAAGCAGGAACTACTGTCCGACAGCCGCGATACCATCGAAGGGCTGCAGGGCAACACCCGCAACATCCCCGATGTTGCCGACCGCGCCAGCGAAGAGACCGACCGCGCTCTGGAGCTGCGCACCCGCGACCGCCAGCGCAAGCTGGTCGCCAAGATCGACTCTGCGCTGCGCCGCATCGACGAGGGCGAGTACGGCTATTGCGAGGTGACCGGCGATCCGATTTCGCTGAAGCGCCTGGATGCGCGTCCCATCGCGACGATGAGCCTGGAAGCCCAGGAGCGCCACGAGCGCCGCGAAAAAGTCCACCGCGACGACTGACCGCTGTCTGCGGCGGACAAACCGACAATTAGATGACGCCGGGGTCTTTTGCTCCGGCGTTTTTTGTTTCATTGGGGGCGGGCGGAGAATCTGCAGGAGCCCATGGAACTCAAAGGCCTGAAAATAACCGTCATCGGCGCCGGGATCGGCGGCCTGACCGCAGCGCTGGCGCTGCGCCGCCAGGGCGCCAGCGTGACCGTGCTGGAGCAGGCCGAGGCAATCTCCGAGGTTGGCGCGGGCCTGCAGATCACCCCCAACGGTGTTGCGGTGCTGAAGGCGCTGGGGCTGGCCGATGACCTGGCCTGGTGCTCGCAGCGGGCGCGCGCGGTGGTGCTGCGCGGCCACCGCCGCGGCAACGAGGTGCTGCGGCTGGATCTCGATGAATACGCGGCCGGATTGCGTTACTACTTCGTGCACCGTTCGGATCTGGTCGGTATTCTGGCCGGTGCCGCGCGCCGCGAGGGCGTGCAGGTACGGCTGCTGCAGAAAGTGGAGCGGGTCGAGCCCGGACCGCAGCCCGTGGTGCATCTTGGCAATGGCGCCCAATGCGGCGGCGACCTGGTGATCGGCGCCGATGGTTTGCACTCGAAAACCCGTGCTGCGCTCAATGGCGCTGACACGCCATCGTTCACCGGCCAGGTGGCCTGGCGCGCCACCGTGCCCAATCACCTGAACCTGCCGCCCGAGGCGCAGCTTTTCATGGGGCCCGGGCGGCATCTGGTGGCCTACCCCTTGCGTGATGGCAGCCTGGTCAACCTGGTGGCGGTGCAGGAGCGCCGCGCCTGGGCCGAGGAAAGCTGGCATTTCAAAGATGACCCGGCCAACCTGCGTGCCGCCTTTGCCGGCTTTGGCGGCAGTGCCGCGGCCCTGCTGGAAGCGGTGGAGGAGGTGCTGCTCTGGGGGCTGTTCCGGCATCCGGTGGCGGCCCGCTGGCACGGCCGGAATACGGCGATCCTGGGCGATGCCGCGCATCCGACGCTGCCGTTCATGGCGCAGGGCGCCAATCTGGCGCTGGAGGATGCCTGGGTGCTGGCCCGCGCGTTGCAGGAGTCGCAAGGGATCAGCGCCGGCCTGGCGCTGTATCAGTCGCGCCGCCGCGAGCGGGCAGAGAAAGTGGTGCAGGCCGCCAGCCGCAATGCCTGGAAATACCACCTGCGGGCGCCGTTCAGCTGGCCGGCGCATCAGGTGCTGAAACTGGGCGGCCGATTTGCGCCGGAGAAGATGGTCAGCCAGTTCGACTGGATCTACCGCCACGACGTCACCGCCTGAGGCGGGTCGGGCGGTGTCCTCCCGCCCAGTCCGATTTCATCGGGGATGAACCCGGACCGGTTGGGCGTGGCGCCGCGCTGGCGCGCGGCGCGGACGGCGCTTACAGATCGAGCTCGACCCAGACCGGCACGTGGTCGGAGGGTTTTTCGCGGCCGCGCACATCCCTGTCGATCTGGCAGTCCAGCAGCAGGTCGGCGGCCTGCGGCGTCAGCAGGAAGTGGTCGATGCGGATGCCGTCATCGCGGTTCCAGGCCCCGGCCTGGTAATCCCAGAAGGAATAATGCCCCGGCCCCTGGTGCCGCGCACGGAACGCCTCGGTGAAGCCGAGGTTGACGATCCGCTGGAACGCGGCGCGGCTTTCCGGGCGGAACAGCGCATCCTCCACCCAGGCCTCCGGCCGCTTGGCATCCTCTGCCTGAGGAATGATGTTGTAGTCGCCTGCCATCAGGGCGGGCATCTCCTCTGCCAGCAGCGCCTCGGCCCGCGCCTTCAGCCGCTCCATCCAGGCGAGTTTATAGGCGTATTTTCCACCCGCGACCGGGCTGCCGTCCGCCTCCAGCTCCACCGGGTTGCCATTGGGCAGGTAGAGGCCGCAAATCCGGATCGCCTGCCGGCCCGCCACGGTGGCCTCGATCCAGCGCGCCTGCTCGTCGCTGTCATCGCCGGGCAGGCCACGGCGCACATCCTCCAGCGGCAGTTTCGACAGGATCGCCACCCCGTTGAAGCTTTTCTGCCCGTGGGTCTCCACGTTATAGCCGCGCTCCTCGAACACTTCGCGCGGGAACGCCTCGTCCACCGACTTGATTTCCTGCAGCAGCACCACGTCGGGCTGCGCCTCATCCAGCCAATCCGGCAGCGCCTGGGCCCGGGCCTTGATGCCATTGATGTTGAAGGTGGCGATTTTCATGGCTTGTCTCCGGCGCAGGTTGCGGCATTTGAGGCCGATCTATCGCTCAATCAGCGCCGCGGGGCAAGCCCGCCGCAGGCTCACCGAATCACCGCTGCGCGGCCGAATCGCGTGGTTTTGCGCTTATGAAAAATAACCCTAAGGTTGATTTGATCTATTTTGCAAAAATCAACGTGTGAATAAAGCGGTGTATATTTTGTGGATTAATTGAATTAAATTAAAATTCACAAAAAATAGCGAGTTGAAGTTAAAGTTGCAATTTGCAGAAAATGCAATGTGAAATTGCATTTTCTGTTTGCGCTGTGCGGTAGCCGTGCCAGCGTCAAGGAGCCTTTTGTCTCTAACGAATGGGGTTCCAACATGACTGCTCAGCGTAAAATCAAAGACTTCCGCGCAACCCGCCCGATTGCAGGTGCCAGCCTGTTCACGGGCGATGCCACTGAGATGTTCTCTTCCGGCTCTGCGCCCGAATGCACCGCGGATCTGATGGCAGGGGAGGGCGTGTCGCTGTTTTCCTCCGGATCGATGCCGCAGAAGGCCGAAAGCTGGGCAGGCGGGGAAACCGGGCTTTTCTCATCCGGATCGGCGCCCGCGGCCACTGGGGAAACCGCAATGGGCGACCTGGTGGAGATGTATTCTTCCGGCTCGGCACCGTCGGCGCAGGCGGACATTGGAGCAGGAGACTTGGTACAGCTGTTTTCCTCCGGCTCCGCACCCGCCGCACACTCAAATGTTGCATCCGGCGATCTAACGGAGATGTTCTCTTCCGGCTCCGCACCTGCCCTGCGCGGCGATGCGGCAGCGGGGGAGCTGACAGAAATGTTTTCGTCGGGTTCCGCCCCTGCCGCACAGTCTGAAACCGCGGCGGGCGACCTGACGCAGATGTTCTCCTCCGGCTCGGCACCGGCGGCCACGGCTGAAACCCGCGCGGGCGAGGGAACCCATCTGTTCTCCTCGGGCTCCGCACCTGCGGCTGAGGCGCGCACCAGCGCAGGGGATGCCACCCGGCTGTTCTCCTCGGGCAGCTGATCCTGGCGGGGCCGGCTTTCCTCCCGGCCCCTGACCCAGGGCGGCTCCGGTTTCGGGGCCGCCGCCGCGCCGCTCCCATCCGCAAGAGGTTCTCATGGCCCAGATCATCCCGTTCTTCTCTCCTGCCGCCCGCCAGTCCCGGGCTTGTGCGCAAGACGCGCTGATCGCCGGTTTCGCATTGCACCGGCGCAGCCAGGAAGACGTGTTCTGGCTCAAGGAAAATGCCGAGCTGCTGAACATTCTCGAATGCACCGGGGCAGATGTTGCCGCTGACGCCCTGCAGCCCTTGCAGCCGTTTTACGAGGGGGCGGCGCGCCACATCAGTTTCTTCCGCCAGTATTACCGCTTTATATTGTCAATCTGCCTGGACCTGGAGGATCTTGGACTGCCGGGGCAGACCGGGGCGCAGATTGCCCAATGGGTTGCCGCCCAGGGGCTGGCCCAGGCAGAGCTTTCGGACCTGCAGCGCGCCGAGGCCCGCCGCCTGCTGGCGCGGCGCGGCATCGCTATGCGGGATGAGGGGCTGGACGACCGGCTCCGCGGCTTTATCTCCCGCCCGCAAACCTTTGCCATTCCGAACAAAAAAGCCGCCTACGAGCTGACCCATATCGTCTTTTACCTGTCCGAGTACGGGCGCCGGGATCCGGACGTGCCGGAGGCCGCAATCACCAGCCTGGAGTTTGCCGGCCTGGTGGCGTTTCTCGACCAGAATGCCGACCTTCTGGCGGAGATCTGCATTGCCTTGCGCTATGCCGGGCAGCAGCCGCCGGCGGCATGGGAAGCCTGGCTCGACGGGCAGGTTTCCGCCTATTCTCTCTCTAAAGATGAATTTTGTGGACTTCATGATGCGTATCACGAGTATTTTGTGGTCAACTGGCTCATGCTGCTGTCCGGCCGCCCGGCCTACAGGCAGCCGGTCCCTGCAGGGGCTTTGCATGTGTCGGCGCAGCAGGGAGGAAGCATCTTGAGGAGCCTGTCTGAAGCCGTCTTTGGTGCCGGAACGGCGCGGGCCAGCTGGAGCGCCGTGAAAGCGCGCGCCGAGGCGATGCTGAGCGAGGAGGAGCATGGCATCCTTACCGCGGCAGAGCGCAGCTGTGCCGGATTTGCCGGATTTTTCGAAGGTTTTGCCCGGGCGGGCAGCGCGGGGGCGGCGTGATGGGCTGTTCCCGCAACCAGGCCCTGGCCGGGGCGCTTCTGGTGGTCGCCTACACCGGGCTGATTGCCTCCGCTGACGGGATCACCAAGCTGCTCGCAGGCCAGTATGCAGCGGCCCAGCTCTATGCGCTGTCCGGCGCGATGGTTGCAGGCTTCTGCCTGCTGGCGGACCGGCTGCCCGCCATGCGCGGCGGCTTCCGCACCGTATGCCCCCGGGCGATGGCCTTGCGCTCCGGGGCGACGCTGATTGCCGCCGTGTGTTTCTTCTATGCCTTCCGGCTGCTTCCCTTTGCCGAGGTGTTTGTCTTCATCGGCCTGATGCCGCTGCTGGCGGGCGCCATGTCCGGTCTGGTGCTGAAGGAGCCGGTGCGCCCGGCGGCCTGGGCAGCCCTCGGCGCTGGTTTTGCAGGGGTGCTGTTCCTGTTTCCGGGCGGGTTTGCATCTGCGTCCCTGGGCCATCTTGTGGCCTTGGGGGCGGCGGTTTCCGGCACGTTTTCCATGACTCTGGCGCGGTTTATCGGCCGGTATGAAAGCAATTCCCTGGCCCAGGTCTTTTATCCCAACCTGACCATCTGCCTGGTGATGCTCTTGCTGCTGCCCTTTGTCTGGCTGCCGATGCCGCTCACGGATGTTGCTTGGGCGGCCGCCTATGCCTTCCTCTTGTTCGGGGCGCGCTGGCTGCTGGTGGTGGCGCTGCGGCTGCTGGCCTCCTACGCTGTCACGCCGCTTATGAACCTGCAGTTCATCTGGATGGCGGTCATTGGCGCGGTGTTCTTTGGCGAGTTCCCGCCCGCCTCCACCTATGCCGGCGGTGCCATCGTGATTGCTTCGGGCCTTTACCTGGTCTGGGACCAGTTTGTCCCGGCGATGCCGCGGCTGCGCAATGCGGGACGGCTGCAAACTGATCCCTGACACCTGAAACCGGGTGCCTGTGCCCCGCAAGGGGCACCGGAATTATGCGATAATTCCGGCCCGGAAAACGCGTGTTTTCCGGACGTTCTCCGCGCCGGAGAACGCGGGTTCAAAGCCGGGATCAGATCGAGAACGAGGTGCCGCAGCCGCAATTGGAGGTGGCGTTCGGGTTCTCGATGGTGAACCGCGCGCCGATCAGCTCTTCGGTGAAATCGATCACGGCGTTCTCCAGGAACGGCAGCGAGACGGCATCGACCACCACTTTCTCGCCCTGGCCCTCCAGCACCAGATCGTCATCTTTTGCCTCGTCCAGCGCGATCTCATACTGGAAGCCGGAGCAGCCGCCGCCTTCGACCGCGACGCGCAGCGCCTGGCCTTGATCCGCGGCGCCGATCTCGGCCAGCCGGGCAAAGGCGCGGTCGGTGACTTTCGGGGGCAGGTTCATGCGGTCTCTCCAAAGCTGATGTTGCAGCGCAAGACATTATATAGAAAGGTGCAATCCAGGCAGCAAGATTTGCCAAGGAAAAGATTTGTTATGCATGCGCCTTATGCCACGATGCCGGACCGCAGCCGCGGGCGGCAGGTTCCGGAGGAGGAAAGCTCCTTCCGCTCACCCTATCAGCGCGACCGCGACCGGATCATCCACGCCAGCGCGTTCCGCAGGCTCAAGCACAAGACCCAGGTGTTTGTGGAGCATGAGGGCGACAATTACCGCACCCGCCTGACCCATTCGATCGAGGTGGGGCAGGTGGGCCGCACCATAGCGGGCGCGCTGGGGCTGAACCAGGAACTGACCGAGGCGGTGGCGCTGGCGCATGACCTGGGCCACACGCCCTTCGGCCACACCGGCGAGGACGCGCTGCACGCGCTGATGGCGCCTTATGGCGGCTTTGACCACAATGCCCAGGCGATCCGCATCGTGACCCGGCTGGAACGGCATTATGCTGAGTTCGACGGCTTGAACCTCACCTGGGAAACCCTTGAAGCGATTGCCAAACACAACGGCCCAGTCGTGGGGGAGCTGCCCTGGGCGCTGGCCGAATGCAACGCCGCGGTAGATCTTGAACTGCACACCCACGCCAGCGCCGAGGCGCAGGTGGCAGCGCTGTCGGATGACATCGCCTACAACAACCACGATCTGCACGACGCGCTGCGCGCCGGGCTGTTCAGCGACGACGATCTGGCCCGGCTGCCTCTGCTGGACAAGGCATACGGTGAGGTGGACCGGCTCTACCCTGGCCTTGACCCCAACCGCCGCCGCCACGAGGCGCTGCGCCGCTTCTTCGGGGTGATGGTGGGCGACGTGATCGACACCGCCCGCACGCTGCTGGCGGACTCCGGCGTGCAAAGCGTCGAGGAGGTCCGCGCCCTGGGGCAGCCGGTGGTGAAATTCTCCGATCCCTTGTGGCGCGACCTGAAGGAAATCCGTGCCTTCCTGTTCACCCGCATGTACCGGGCGCCCTCGGTGATGGAGAAGCGCGCCAAGGTCGCCAAGGTGGTGGAGGCGCTGTTTCCCTATTTCCTGGACAACCCGCTGGAGATGCCGGAGCGCTGGCACGCCGACATCGCCGCAGCCGCGGACCGCACCGCGCTGGCCCGTATCGTGTCGGACTATATTGCCGGCATGACCGACCGCTTTGCCTTGCAGCAGCATGAGCGGCTGATCGGGGTGAAGGTCGAAGTCTGAGCTCAGGCCCGCGAAGCAAGACGGGGAAACAGGTCCGGAGGCGCCTTGCCTGCCTACCGGGTCCGGCCACCGGATTCGGGAATTGGCTGTAAGCCGTGCTATCATCTGGCCCTATGACCCCGCGGCGCATCGGCGGTATCCGCGGGAGAGGCAGCAAGGGGAAAGCCATGGCACGCTGGACCGTCACATTCACAGACAAACCGGAGATGGACCGGGTGCGCGGCGACAGGAAACGGCGCGACGCCCATATCGCCTTTGTGCGCGCCCATCCGGAGCTGCAGATCGGCGGCGCGCTGGCGATGCGGCCGATGCAGGATTTTCCCGGCGCAATCTGGAATGTGGAGGCCGAAACCCGCCAGGACGTGGAGCGGCTGATCCTGCAGGACCCCTATTACGTCGCCTCCCTGCGCCGTTACACGATCACCCAATGGGGCACCGCCTCCGCCATCCAGGGAATGCTCTCCTAACCGCCGGGCAGGCGCTGCGCCGCGGCAGCGGCGCATTTTTCCGGCGCGGAAAAATGGCCGGAAAATTCGAATTTTCCGGCGCGCTCCGCCTGAGGCCCCGGGCTGCCCCTGCAATCCTGTTGACCCTGCCTGCGGGCCTCGGTATCCGCAGTCCTGAACATATGGGACGCCAGATATGAACCTCTTTACCGATATCCGCTCGCTTGTGATTGACAGCCTGACCGCCATGACCGGCGAAGGCGTGCTGCCCGAGGGGCTCGATTTTGCCAATGTCGCGGTGGAACCTCCGCGCGATGCCGCCCATGGCGATGTGGCGACCAATGCGGCGATGGTGCTGGCCAAGCCCGCCAGGATGAAGCCGCGCGACATCGCCGAGGCGCTGGCCGCGAAACTGGCCGCGGACGAGCGCATCACTTCGGCCGAAGTTGCAGGCCCCGGCTTCCTCAACCTGCGGCTGGCGCCGGGCATCTGGCAGGGTGTGCTGAAATCCGTCCTGGACGCAGGCACGGATTACGGCCGCTCGGACATGGGCGCGAGCAAGCGCGTGAATGTCGAATATGTCTCTGCCAACCCGACCGGACCGCTGCACGTGGGCCATACCCGCGGCGCGGTGTTCGGCGACGCCCTGGCGGCTCTGCTGGCCTATGCCGGTTATGACGTCACGCGCGAGTACTACATCAACGACGGCGGCGGCCAGGTCGATGTGCTGGCGCGCTCGGTCTACCTGCGCTACCTGGAAGCGCACGGCCAGGAAATCGCCTTTGCCGACGGCACCTATCCCGGCGACTATCTGGTGCCCGTGGGGCAGGCGCTCAAGGACAAGGTGGGCGATGCTTACCTGGATCAGCCGGAGGACGTCTGGCTGGCCGACGTGCGCGAGTTCTCCACCGATGCGATGATGGAGCTGATCCGCGAGGACCTGGCCCAGCTCGGCATCGAAATGGATGTGTTCTATTCCGAAAAATCCCTCTACGGCACCGGCAAGATCGAGGCGGCGCTGAAGGCGCTGGAGGCCAAGGGCCTGATCTACCAGGGCGTTCTGGAGCCGCCGAAGGGCAAGAAGCCCGACGACTGGGAGCCGCGCGAGCAGACCCTGTTCAAATCCACCGACCACGGCGACGACGTCGACCGGGCGGTGAAGAAATCCGACGGCTCCTGGACCTATTTCGCGCCGGACATCGCCTATCACTACGACAAGGTGGAGCGCGGCTTTGACGAGCTGATCGACATTTTCGGCGCCGACCATGGCGGTTATGTCAAGCGGATGAAGGCCGCCGTTTCGGCACTGTCCGACGGCCAAGTGCCGCTGGATATCAAGCTGTGCCAGCTGGTGAAGCTGTTCAAGGACGGCCAGGAATTCAAGATGTCCAAGCGGGCAGGGACCTTTGTGACCCTGCGCGATGTGGTCGATGCGGTGGGCGCGGATGTCACCCGCTTCATGCTGCTGACCCGCAAGAACGATCAGGGCTTCGACTTCGACCTCGACAAGGCGCTGGAGCAGTCCAAGGACAACCCGGTCTTTTATGTGCAATACGCCAATGCGCGGATCTGCTCGACCCTGCGCAAGGCGGGTGAGCAGGGCATTGCCGCGGATGATGCCACACTGAACGCTGCCGACCTCAGCCTGATTGCCGATCCGGCACAGCTGGCGGTGGCCAAGAAGCTGGCCGAGTGGCCGCGCCAGGTGGAAATCGCCGCCCGCACCCATGAGCCGCACCGGGTGGCCTTCTATCTCTATGATCTCGCGTCGGAGCTGCACGGGCTCTACCACCTCGGCAAATCGCAAGAAGGTTTACGGTTTGTTAACGAGAGCAGCCAATCGGCAACACATGCGAATTTGGCCCTGGCCAAGGCCGTTTCCGTTGTCATTTCAGCTGGTCTTGGTATTCTTGGCGTGAAACCGGCAGAAGAGATGCGATAACCAAAAGGGGCGAGGGCCCCCTGCGGTGAAAATTGCACATCCGCCGGAATGAGGCAGTTCAAGAGACTTGGGGCGCAGCGCAGCTAATGCGCTGCCAAACCGGGCAGTGAGGCGGACAATGGCGTATTTTGCGCAGGCGGGCCAAGGGCACGCCTATTCACAGGGCGGTGTTCAGAAGCAGGACACCGCAACTGGCGGTTCCTACGGGCAGCAGTACTCCGATCAGCATCATGCGGGCCAGCATTACACCGGTCCGGGAGCGGAGCCGGATTACGGCTATCAGGATCCCGCTTACGGGTACCAGCCTGACGGGCAGGGCTACGACGCGCAGGATTACGCGGCCTACGCCGCCCCGGCAGGGCTGCGGGCGCGATTCTCCAGAACCCTGAGCCTGCTGGGCGCCGCGGCCTCGGTGGCGCTGGTCGCAGGGGTCGGTTTCTGGGGCTACAAGCTGGTGATGCGCGACGTCAGCGGCGTGCCGGTGGTACGTGCCGCGGAAGGCCCGATGCGCGAGCAGCCCGCCAACCCGGGCGGCTCCCAGGCGGATCACCAGGGGCTGGCGGTGAATGCGGTTGCGGCCAGCGGCAGCGCCGAGGCTCCGGCCGACCGGCTGACCCTGGCGCCGCCCGCGATCCGGCTCACCGAAGATGACAAGCCGCTGCCGCAGCTGGCCGCCGAGACCGCCCCGGCAGAGCTGCCACCCGTTCCGGCAGAACCCGAGGCGGCTGAAACCCCCGGCGTCAGCGGGGAGGCGGTGGCCTCCTTCCAGAACGGCGATATTGACGCATTGGTTGCGGAACTCGCCCGCGAGGCGGAGACGCTGCCGGACCCGGTGCCCGCCTCGGCACAGGCGCCCGCCATCGTGCAGCCGGAACCGCTGCAGCCGGCACTGGCCGCTGCGGCTGCTTCGCCTGCAATTCTGAATGCGCCCGGCGTCAAGGTCTCGCTGCGGCCATCGGCCCGGCCTGCACGGTTCAGCCCCGCTCCGGCCGCAGCCGCACCGGCAGCGCCTGCCGCCACCGTCGATGTCGACCCGGCCTCCCTTCCAGCCGGCACCAGGCTGGCGCAGCTTGGCGCCTATGAGAGCCCGGAGGTCGCGCGCGCCGAATGGGACCGCATCCATGCCCGCTTTGCCGACTACCTGGAAGGCAAGCAGCGGGTGATCCAGCGCGCCGAAAGCGGCGGCCGCACCTTCTTCCGCCTGCGGGCAATGGGCTTTGCCGGCCTCTCCGACGCCCGCCGCTTCTGCTCGGCACTGGTGGCTGGCAATGCCGACTGCATTCCGGTAACCACGCGGTAACGAACCGCCCGGCCGTCAGGCCGGGCAGCGCCCGACCCGCCCCCAGGGCGGGCGCTTTGCACCCACCCCGGGCCGGGCGATGCCCTCCCGCATTCAAGGGGGCGATAGGGCATACTCATGACTTTTGGAGCCACCATCCTCGACGCCGACGGCCTGCGCCTGAGCGCAGATGAAAAGGCGTTCTTCCGCGATGCCGATCCCTTCGGCTTCATCCTGTTTGCCCGCAACATCCAAGACGCCGATCAGGTCCGCGCGCTGTGCAACGACTTCCGCGAGGCGGTGGGGCGGAACTGCATGATCACCATCGACCAGGAGGGCGGCCGGGTGCAGCGCCTCCGCAAACCGCTGGGGCGCGAGTGGCTGCCGCCGCTGGAGCACGTGCAGCGGGCCGGCGATGGCGCTGAACGCGCCATGTACCTGCGCTACCGGCTGATCGCGCATGAGCTGCATGGCCTCGGCATCGACAGCAACTGCGCGCCGATTGCCGACGTGGCCTGCGCGGACACCCATGAATTCCTGAAGAACCGCTGTTATGGCGAAGACACCCAGGCTGTGGCCGCTATCGGCCGCGCCGTGGCACAGGGCCATCTGGACGGCGGCGTACTGCCGGTGCTGAAGCACATCCCCGGCCACGGCCGCGCCACCGCCGACAGCCACATGGACCTGCCGCATGTGGACGCTGAACCGCGCACTCTGGAGCATAGCGATTTTACTGCCTTCCGCGCCCTGAACGGCATCCCGCTCGGGATGACCGCGCATCTGGTCTATGACGCTTACGACAGCCGCCCGGCCACCACCTCACTGGTGATGATGCAGCTGATCCGCGAGCAGATCGGCTTTGACGGGCTGATCATGACCGATGACATCTCGATGAAGGCGCTCAAGGGATCGCTGACGGACATTGCCCGCGACTCGATCGCCGCAGGCTGCGACGTGGTCCTGCTGTGTAACGCCCCGCTGGCCGACCGCATCGCGGTGGCAGAGGCCGCAGGCCGCATGACGGAGGCAGCACAAACCCGCGCAGACCGGGCGCTGGCGGCCCGCAAACCCCCTGCGGACCTTGACATTCAGGCCGCTGAAGACGAACTTGCCGCCCTCATGGGCGGGCAGGTGTATGGCTGAGCAGACACTCTTTTCGGAAGCGGACACGAGCGTAGAGGAACGGCTGGCGGCCGAGGCCCTGATCGTGGATGTCGACGGGTTCGAAGGCCCGCTCGACCTGCTGCTGACCCTGTCGCGCACCCAGAAGGTCGACCTGCGCCGGATCTCGGTGCTGGAGCTGGCGCGCCAGTACCTGGCCTTTGTCGAGAAGGCCAAGGAACTGCGGATCGAGCTTGCCGCCGACTACCTGGTGATGGCCGCCTGGCTCGCTTTCCTGAAGTCCCGCCTGCTGCTGCCCCCCGATCCGGAGGAGGAGGGCCCCTCGGGCGAGGAGCTGGCCGCCCACCTGGCGTTCCAGCTGGAGCGCCTGCAGGCGATGCGCGACGCTGCCGCGCGGCTGATGGGCCGCGACCGGCTGGGCCGCGATTTCTTTGCCCGCGGCGAGGTGGAGACCGTCGCCCGGATCAAGACCGTCACCTATACCGCCAACCTGCTGGATCTGATGCAGGCCTATGCCCGCATCCGCACCAAGGAGGATTTCCGCCCCTTCGTGATGGACCGCGACTCGGTCTTCACCATGGAGGAGGCGCTGGACCGCATGCGCCACCTGCTGGGCTTTACCGGTGACTGGACCGACCTGATCAGCTACCTGCCGGACGGCTGGCATAGCGATCCGGTGAAGCGCCGGTCGGCCACCGCGGCGACCTTTGCCGCCTCGCTGCAGCTGGTCAAGGAAGGCAAGGCTGAGCTGCGCCAGAGCGAAACATTTGCGCCGATCCAGCTGCGCAGCCTGAACGAGGATACCTGATGGAAGACCAGCTTATGGACAGCCCCGGCGCTCCCATCCGCGAAGACAACGACACGCTGTTCGACGCGCCGCCGATGGCGGAGCAGGAGCGGATGGTGGAAGCGGTGCTGTTTGCCAGCGCCGAGCCTGTCACCCTGCGCGACCTTGAGGGGCGGATGCCGCATGGCTGCAACCCGCGCGAGGCGCTGGAGCATCTGCGCAAGCGCTATGAGGGGCGCGGCGTGCGGGTGGTGCGGCTGGGCGAGGCCTGGGCGATCCGCACCGCGCCGGACCTTGGTTTCCTGATGCAGAAGGAAACCACCGAGCTGCGCAAGCTGAGCCGCGCCGCGATCGAAACCCTGGCGATCGTCGCCTATCACCAGCCGGTGACCCGCACCGAGATCGAGGAGATCCGCGGCGTCTCTGTGTCGCGCGGGACCATCGACCAGCTGATGGAGATGGACTGGATCCGCCTCGGCCGCCGCCGGATGACCCCGGGCCGCCCGGTGACATTCGTGGTGACACCGGAGTTCCTGGACCATTTCGGGCTGGAAAGCGCCCGCGACCTGCCGGGCCTCAAGGAACTGCGCGCCGCGGGCCTGCTGGAAAACCGGCCGCCGCCGGGCAGCCTGCCGATGGGCCAGGGCGGCGACGAGGACGACGAGCCGGAAGAACAGGCCGAACTGTTCGAGGAGTAACCCTCCGCCGCCGCGGTCTGCGCATTTGTGTTCGCTGGTTTCTTGCCCCGGTGGTGTTCCGTGCCCCGGAATTGTCTTAATCTGTGCTTAAGATCGCGGACAGGGCAGAAACTGAGGCCAAGGGCATGAATATCAACTGGATCATCAACATGGTGCTGCGGCGGCTGGTTAGCCGCGCGGTCAATGCCGGTGTGAATGCCGGCATCAACGCGGTTGCCAAGCGCAGCAGGCAGCAGGGCCGCAGCCAAGGGCAGGGTCGCAGCGCCCCGCCCGTGCAGCAGGCCGGGCGCTCGCGCATTCCTTCTGTCAAGCAGGGGCGCCGCCGGGGCTGAGAGGCGTGCGGCGCAGGCCCAGGGCCTCAGCCGCGCCGCTGAGGGCCAAGAGCGCCGACAGCGCCATGCAGCCTGCCAGCCCCCAGCCGGCAAACAGCAGCCCGCCGGCAAAGGGCGCGGCAAAGACGCAGAGATAGGTGACGGTGCTGTACAGCCCCATGATGGCGCCGCGCTGGGACGGGTCCAGGGCGGTGAGCCGCGCCACCAGCAGGTTGAGGCCCAGATGCTGGAACACGCCCCAGACCAGGGCCGCGCCCAGCAGCAGCCAGTATTGCGGCGCCACAGCCATCATCAGCAGGTAGCTGGCCGTAATCGCCAGCAGCACCGGCGCGGTGGCGCGCGCCAGCCCCAGCCGGTCCAGCAGCGGATCCAGCAGCACGGCCAGGCCGAAGCCGATGCCATAGAACAGCGGCAGCAGGCCCGCCTGGGTGGTGCTGCGCCCCAATTCCTGCGTGATATGGGCGCCGGTGAAGAAATAGCTGCCGTAGAACCCCAGCATCAGCAGGGCAGTTGCCAAGAGCCCGCGGAAGATCCCCGGCACCCGCAGCGCCGTCAGCGGCGAGGTCGCCTGGCCGCTGGGGCTGCCCGCGGCGCGCAAGGAGGCGGAGGCGGCCCACAGCAGCAGCGCCACGCCCGCCAGCGTGCCATAGACCGCGCGCCAGCCCGCCAGGTCGGTGGCCCAGGCGCTGACGCTGACCCCCAGCACCATCGACACGGTCCAGCCCGCCAGCACATAGCCCAGCACCCGCGCCTCGCGCCCTTTGGGGGCAATCACCATCGCCAGCGTGTAGATCGAGGGCAGGGCAGCCCCCGCCGCCAGCCCGCAGACCGCCTGCGCCGCCATCAGCGTCCAGACATCCGGTGCCGCCGCACTGGCCCCCAGCCCGGCCCCCAGCAGCAAGAGCGCGGCGCGCAGCAGCCGCCCCGCGCCGATCCGGTCCCCCAGCGGCGCCAGCAGCAGCGCCGCCGCCGCCACCCCCAGCCCATAGGCGCTGGCCGCCCGCATCACCTCTGCCGTGGTGGCATTCAGGGTTTGGCTGACAGCCGTCACCACCGGCGATAGCAGCAGCGAGTTTGCGCCAATCACGCCAATTGCGCTCATCAGGATCAGAATCGGGGTTCGCATGGGTTTACCTCGAAAATTGTTCAGGTAATTTAGCTACGTACTGAATGTGGTTCTGTGAAGGGCGGGCAGTTCAGGCGGCAGAAAAAACAGATGGAGTTCGGAAAATGGCTGGGAACACCCGTGCGCTGGACGCTTTGGACCGAAAAATATTAGGCGCGCTGTGCCAGGACGCGACACTCTCCTACGCCGCCATCGGCCAGCAAGTCGGGCTGTCGGCACCCGCGGTGCATGAACGGGTCAAGCGGCTGCGGGCCTCTGGTGCGATCGAGGCGACCATTGCACGGCTCGACGGCGCTGCGGTGGGCAAGCCGCTGCTGGCCTTCATCCATGTGGATACCGAGGGCTGGGGCGTGACCACCGATCTGCTGGCGCTGCAGGACATGCCGGAGCTGGAGGAGGTGCACAGCTCCGCCGGGGACACCAACCTGATCCTCAAGGTCCGCGTCGCCTCTCCCAAGGCGCTGGAGGGGCTCCTGGCGCGGATCTACGAGGTCGGCTGCGTGCGCGCCACCCGCACCTACACGGTGCTGTCCACCCATCTGGACAGGCCGGTGCAAGCGGGCACAACGGAGGGGCTGGCAGACGGCGGTCCAGTGAAATAGACCGCCCGGCCGATAGGCCGGGCAGTGCCCGTCCGCCCCCACGGGCGGGCACTTCGTTTCCGCCCTCGGACGGGCGCTGCCCTAACCGTGATCAGGCAGGCGTCTTGAAATGCTTGGACAGTTTCAGCCCCTGGCCCTGGTAGTTCGACGCAATCCCAGCGCCATAGAGCTGCTCCGGCACCTCGGCCATCTTCTCATAGACCAGACGCCCCACCACCTGGCCGTGCTCCAGCACAAACGGCGCCTCGTGGCAGCGCACCTCCAGCACTCCGCGCGACCCGGCTCCGCCCGCCGCGTCATGGCCGAATCCGGGGTCGAAGAAGCCCGCGTAATGCACCCGGAACTCGCCCACCATCGCCAGATAAGGCGCCATCTCGGCGGCAAAGGCGGGCGGGATATGCACCGCCTCGCGGCTCACCAGGATATAGAACGCGCCGGGGTCCAGGATGATGCGGCCATCCTTGGTGCGCACCTCTTCCCAGTATTCCTGCGGGTCGTATTCGCCGATCCGGTCCAGGTCGATCACGCCGGTGTGCGGCTTGGCGCGGTAGCCGACCAGATCGGTGCCCGGCAGCTTCAGATCGACGGAAAAGCCAAGACCGTCCTCGATCACCGCCTCGCCATCGACCAGCGGCGTGCCCGCGTGCAGCATCTTCAGCTCCGCATCCGACAATACCGCCTGGCCGCGGCGGAACCGGATCTGGTTGAGCCGCATGCCCGGCCGTACCAGCACCGAAAACGACCGCGGGCAGATCTCGGCATAGAGCGGCCCGGTGTAGCCCGGCTTGATCCGGTCGAATTCCTCGCCGCCGTCGGTGATGGTGCGGGTCAAGAGGTCGAGCCGCCCGGTGGAGCTCTTGGCATTGGCCACCGCCGAGACATCCTGCGGCAGCGCCAGCCCTTCCATCAAGGGCACCACATAGACGCAGCCCTTCTCCAGCACCGCACCGCCATCCAGGCTGATCCGGTGCATCTCAAACTCGCTCAGCCGGTCGGAAACGCTGCTGCCCTGGCCAGCCAGGAATGAGGCGCGCACCCGGTAGGCCACAGTGCCCAGCCGCAGGTCGAGGCTCGCAGGCTGGACTTGGCCTTCCACCAGCGGTGTGCTGACGGTGATCTCCCCGCGATCCAGCATGTTTTCAATGGTTTGGCTGGGCAAAACGCCTGTCATTTCCTGTCCCCCTCCGCGCCGGCATTGCGGCGATGCTGGCTCAATTGGCCTCAGTTCGCAATCCCTGAGCGCAACCGCCAAAGCCCTGCGCAGGATATGAAAACGCCCGGGTGCATGAACACCCGGGCGTTTTTCAAATGGTCGGGCTAGCAGGACTCGAACCTGCGACCTTCCGTCCCCCAGACGGACGCGCTACCAGGCTGCGCCATAGCCCGTTGCAAAGCCTTCTAACCGTTTTCACGGCAGGAGCAAGAGGGGAGGGAAAGATTTTTTATGCCCCCGCAAAGAAATTCAGACGGCTGAGGCAGTTGCGGCGCCCCGCCCCCCGGGACTGCCGTTTCCCGGAACGGGAAACGGCCCGGAAATCAGGTGATTTCCGGACCGGAATCCGCGCCGGATTCCGGCGCCTTTGCAGCCGCGCCCCTTGCGGCCAAAGCCCGCAGTTCTCCGGCACAGGCGGCGATCCCGGCCACGGTGTGCGGCGGCAGGCTGCGGATGGCGGCCAGATGGGCCAGAACAGCATGATGCGGCACAACCGGGGCAGGGGCCTCGGCCGTATCCTCCGGCTCAGGGGCTTGAACGGGCGCTTCTGCTGCCGCCGTTCTGTCTTGCGGCGGCCCCGCCTCAGTGTCCGCGTCCGGGTCAAAGCCGGAGGCGAATTCCAGCGCATCCACCTGCCGCGCGGCCACGTCCAGATCATGCGGCGGGAAGGAGGCCGCAGGGTCAGCCGCTTCCGCTTCATCCTCGGTTTCGCCCTCCGCCAGCGACGCGGCAAAGGGTTCAGCACCCGTGCCAAAGTCCAGCGGTTCATCGGGCTGAAGCCCCGCCGCCGCGACCAGGGTGTCCTGTGCCGGCTCTGCATGCGGTTCGGTTTCGGCAGGCCGCGCGGTGTCCTCCGCGGCGGGCGCTTGCGCTGCTGCCTCAGATGCATCCTCCGATTCCGCCGGGTCAGCTTGCGCGGGCGGCGGCTCAAGCGGCGCAGGGCGGTCTGCCGGAGCGGGCTCCTGCGGGGCGGCTTCTGCCGGGGGAGCGTCTTCGGGCGTTTCCCCCGCGGCGGCATCGCTCCACGGCGAGACGGTATCGGTTTCTGCCGCCGGAGCGGGGTCTTCCGCCGCCAGCTCTTGTGCAGCAGCCATGCTGGAGCCGGGCTGGCCGGCCTCGGCCTCTGCCTCGGCTTCCGCCTCTGCGGCGGGCGGGGACAGATCCATCCGCATCTGCGGCGCTTGCGCATCGGCCGGTTCCGGCGGGCTGTCAGGCTCTGCAGCGTCAGGATCCAAAGGCGTGTCCGGAAGGCTGTCCGGGGCGGCAGGGCTGACCGCGGCGGGGGCCCCTGCCGGTTCCTGCAGAGTGTCTTCTGCTGCGGCTTCCGGTTCAGGCCCGGCGGCGGGCTGCTGCGGGAAGCCGACCACGTTGCTGGTGTCAGGACCGGCACCGGCCGCATCCTGCGCGGCCTGCTCATGGCTCAGATCCAGCGAGCTTTGCCAGTCATCGCCCAGCTTGTCCGCAGGCGGCGCCGCGGGGTGGTCCTCGGCTGCGGCGTCCACCGGGTGCGAGAACTCCGCCACATGGGCGGCGCCATGCTCGCGCAGCAGCGCCTGCACCTCCTTGATCGACATCCCGTCGTCATGCAGCAGTTTCTTGATGCCGCCCAGAAGCCGCATATCCGCAGGCCGGTAATAGCGCCGCCCGCCGGCGCGCTTCACGGGTTTGACCTGGGTGAACTTGCTCTCCCAGAAGCGCAGGACATGCGCCTGCACGCCCAGCCAGTCCGCAACTTCGCTGATGGTGCGGAAGGCGTCCGGTGATTTTGACATGGCTCAATTGGTCCCGTTATTTACGGTTGCCGTCTGCCACGCGGTCTTTCATCAGGTGGGAGGGCCGGAAGGTCAGCACGCGGCGCGGCTGAATCGGCACTTCTTCGCCGGTCTTCGGGTTGCGCCCGACCCGGGCAGACTTGTCCCTTACGCTGAATGTCCCGAACGAGGAGATCTTCACCTGTTCACCGCGCACCAGGGCGTCCGACATATGCTGCAGCATGCTTTCCACCAGCTGCGCGCTTTCGTTGCGCGACAGGCCGACTTCCCGGAAAACTGCTTCACTCAAATCCATTCGTGTCAGTGTTTTTTCGCCCATACCAATCCCCGTTGTTTGCCAAAGCATATGGCGCGGGGAAATTCCCTGTCAATATCAATGAATTGCGCGGGGTGTTTCGGGCAGGAATCCGGGCGGAACGGTTACCAGCGCAACACAACGGCGCCCCAGGCCAGACCGCCGCCGATGGCTTCGGTCACGATCAGGTCGCCTTCTTTGATCTGGCCGCGCTCTTTGCCGACAGACAGGGCAAGCGGAATGGAGGCGGCGGAGGTATTGCCGTGATCCTGCACGGTTACCACAACGTTGTCCATGCTCAGGCCCATTTTCTTGGCGGTGCCCTGGATGATGCGGATATTGGCCTGATGCGGCACGATCCAGTCCACGTCCGCGGCCGAAAGCCCGGCGCGGTCCAGAGCCGTGTTCGCAGTAGAGGCGAGCTTTTCGACCGCGTGGCGGAACACCTGGTTGCCCTGCATCCGCAGATAGCCGGTCGATTGGGTCGACGAAACGCCGCCATCGACGTAGAGAAGATCCTTGTAGCGGCCGTCCGAGTTGAGGTCGGTGGCCAGAATGCCGCGGTCCTTGTTGGTGCCTGCCAGCTCCTGGCCCTCCAGCAGCAGCGCCCCGGCGCCATCGCCGAACAGCACGCAGGTGGAGCGGTCGGTCCAGTCCATGATCCGGCTGAAGGTCTCGGCGCCGATCACTAGCACCCGTTCCGCCTGGCCCGAGGCGATCAGCGCATTGGCGTTACTCAGGGCATAGACAAAGCCCGCACAGACCGCCTGCACGTCAAACGCAAAGCCCTTGGTCATGCCCAGCTTGGACTGCACCATGGTGGCGGCAGAGGGGAAGGTGAGGTCGGCGGTGGAAGTGGCCACGATAATGGCGTCCACATCTTCAGCCGTCAGGCCTGCATCCGCCAAAGCGCGCTCTGCAGCCTTGGCAGCCATATCCGATGTGGTTTCTCCCTCAGCGGCGAAATGGCGGCGTTCAATGCCGGACCGGGACCGGATCCATTCGTCCGAAGTGTCCAGCGAGGCCTCGAATTCCGCGTTTTCAACCACCCGTTCAGGGAGATAGTGGCCTGTGCCAACAACTACCGCGCGTCGCGTCATCCGGTGCCTGCCTATTTCAGTCTTTTTCAGTGGCCGCCCGCAGAGCGCGGGGGGCAGTATTATCTTGGGTATGCGCGCCGGCAGATGCAACCCGCGCCGCCAGTTTTTCGGCGAATCCGTGCTGAGCCAGGCGGAAGGCGAGCTTCACCGCCGCCGAGACGCCGGTGGCGTCCGCGCCGCCGTGGGATTTCACCACGGTGCCGTTGAGGCCCAGGAACACCCCGCCGTTGACCCGGCGCGGGTCCATCCGCTTGGACAGCCGCTTGAGCGAGGTCATCGCCAGCAGCGCCGCGATCTTCGACAGGAAGGAATACTGGAACGCTTCGCGCAGCGCAGTGCGCATCACCCGGGCGGTGCCTTCGCCGGTCTTGATCGCCACATTGCCGGTAAAGCCGTCGGTGACGATCACGTCCACCGCATTGCCGGGAATGTCGCTGCCTTCGACAAAGCCCACGAACTCATAGTTCGCCTGGGCCGCATTGTCCGCAATCAGACCATAGGCCTCTTTCAGCTCAGCGCGGCCCTTGTGCTCCTCAGTGCCGACGTTCAGCAGCCCCACCCTCGGGCAGGCGATGTCCATCGAGTTGCGCACATAGGAAGTGCCCATCAGGGCGTATTGCAGCAGATCCTCGGCATCCGCCTTCACGTCGGCGCCGACGTCCAGCATCACGTTGAACCCCTGCGGGTTCAGCGACGGCCACAGGATGGCGATGGCCGGGCGGTTGATGCCGGGAAGCTTGCGCAGGCGCAGCATCGACAGCGCCATCAGCGCGCCGGTGTTGCCGCAGGAAACCGCGCCCGCCGCCTCGCCGTTCTTGACCGCCTCCAGGGCGGCCCACATCGAGGTGCCCTTGCCGTTGCGCATCACCTGGGAGGGCTTGTCCTCCATCGTCACCACATCGCGGGCATCGCGAATTTCGACGCGGCCCTTGAGCGCGCGTTTCTTGGCGACCAGAGGTGTCAGCTGTTCGGCGGGGCCGTGCAGGATGAACCCGATATCCGGGTTCTTCTGTGCCGACATGGCAATGCCGGCCACCACAACTGCGGGGCCGGCGTCTCCGCCCATGGCGTCAACAGAAATGATGATGCGGCCGGCTTCTGCCTGATTTTTCGCGGGTTTACCCGTCATGCGAAAGCCTGCCTGGCATCAGGATCCTGTTCGTGGCTTACGCCGCGTCCTCGTCGATCTCGATTTCGTCAGCTGCCGCGACGATTTCCTTGTCGTCGTAATGGCCGCAGGACGGGCACACGTGGTGCGGGCGCTTCAGCTCGCCGCAGTTGCCGCATTCGTTCGGGTTCGCAGCAACCAGTGCATCGTGCGCGCGGCGGTTGTTGCGGCGCGATTTGGATACTTTGTTCTGTTGGACGGCCATGTCTCAACCTTTGTCTGTTTGGGCCTTGGGGCCATCCCCGCGGCGCGATTGCATTCGTGTTCGATCGGTGTGACGTGCGTTTAGGCGCCTGCCTCAGCATTGTCCAACCAAAAATTCCGATGAGCGCGCGAAAATACTGCGAATCTCCGGCGGCGCAAGGAGTTTTTTAGGGCAGGGGCGCGGCTGGCGCCAGATGCAATTTCCGCATGTGCAAAAATTCTGCGCTCAGTCCTCATCTTTCAGCTGCCCGCGCAGCGCAGCGAGCCCGGCAAAGGGCTTGGTGTCCTCGTCCCGCATCGGCGCCACACCCTCTTCGGCATAGACCGCTTCGCCGAGTTCGGCGCCGTCCTTGCGCGGGTAGGGCGGGATGTGCAGCGCCAGCGCCTCGGCCATCACCGCGGCCGGGTCGATGTGGGTGCCCAGCGGCTCGATGCTGTCGTCCTCGGGCATCTCCACCTCAGTGCCTTCCGGGGTCTCGAAATTGGTGACATAGGTGAGGCTGACCTTTTCCTCGATCCGGGTGGTCACCGGCTCCAGCGTCACCACGCAATCCTGCACCACGGTGGCGCCCAGGCTGCCGGTCAGCTGCCAGTCGCGCTTGCCCAGGGCCTTGATCTCTCCGGTGAAGCGGACCTTGCGCAGGGCATTCACCCCCAGCTCCGCGGCCAGGGCGGCCAGCTCCTCCTTGCCCGGGATGATTTCAAAGGCGGTCGGGGTGTTCTGCGGCAGGTCCGCCACCCGCAAAGCAGTGCTCTCAGACATGTTAGGGGACTTTCGTTTCTTGAACCGGAAGCGGTCATTAGGTAATCGGGTTGAAAGACGTATTCAAGCCGCGCAGTGCGGCGAGGCTCGGGGGGCCCTCATGTTTGCAAAGGCGTTTCATTACAAGTCCGTTCTGCGCGGCGCGGTATTTGCAGCAGCCGGACTGGCGCTGGCGGCCTGCACATCGGTCTACCGCAAGCATGGCTACGTGCCGACGCCCGGCCAGCTGGCCGAGGTGGTGCCGGGGATCGATACCCGGGATTCGGTGGCCGAAACCATCGGTGTGCCGTCCTCGACCGGTGTGCTGAACGACAGCGGCTACTACTATGTGGCGACCCGCTTCCGCCATTATGGCGCCACCGCGCCGGAACCGGTGGCGCGGGACCTGGTGGCAATCAGCTTTGACGCCCAGGGCGTGGTGGAGGGGATCCGGCGCTACAGCCTGGAAGACGGCAAGGTGGTGCCGCTGGAGCGGCGGGTGACCAGTTCCAGCGTGCAGGACAGCACCTTCCTGCGCCAGCTTCTGGGCAACCTCGGAAACTTCGGCCCGGATCAGTTCCTCAATAACGAATAGCCCGGCTTCACGGCTGTGCCGCAGCGCCTACGTCAGGGGATGCGCGCCGCAACAGCGCGGGCCTGCAGCAGGGGGCAGCGATGGCAGAGCCGGATGTTTTGCTGAGCAAGGGGCAATACCGCGCCCGCCTTGCCTTTGGGGCGGCGGATATTGCCGCGGCGCAAACATTGCGGGCGCTGTGCTTCCGGACCCCCGCCACCGATTGCGACGCCTTTGACGGCCTCTGCGCGCATGTTCTGGTCGAGCACACAGGCACCGGCGCGCTGGTCTGCTGTTTCCGGCTGCTGGTGCTGGAGAGCGGCGCGGAGCTGGAGCGCAGCTATGCGGCGCAATTCTATGATCTGCAGGGGCTTCAGGGCTTCGCGGGCCGGATGGTGGAGCTGGGCCGTTTCTGCATCCATCCTGACTGGCACGACCCGGACATCCTGCGCATTGCCTGGGGGGCAATCACGGCGTTTGTCGATGGGGGCGGCGTGCAGATGCTGTTTGGCTGCTCCTCCTTTGCCGGCACGTCGGCAGAGGCCTATCTGGACGCCTTTGCCCTGCTCAAGCACCGCCACCTGGCCCCTGATCACTGGCGGCCAAAGGTGAAGGCACCCGATGTGTTCCGCTTTGCCGCCCGGCTGCGGCGCAAGCCGGATGCGAAACGGGCGATGCTGGCGATGCCGCCCTTGCTGCGCAGCTACCTGATGATGGGCGGCTGGGTCAGCGATCATGCGGTAATCGACCCCCACATGAACACGCTGCATGTGTTCACGGGCTTGGAAATCGGGGCCATCCCGGCAGCCCGCAAACGGTTGCTGCGGGCGGTGGCCGGGCGGTTTTGAGTATTTTGGGAAAGATGAACGGGGAGCGTTGACGTGATTTTGCCGCCGGGGTAGCTGGCTGGCATGGCACGTATTCCTCTTTTGCAGATGTCCGGCATTTCCCTCACCTTCGGGGGCGATCCGGTTTTCGCCAACCTCGATCTGGTGGTGCAGCCCGGCGACCGGGTGGCGCTGGTGGGCCGCAACGGCTCGGGAAAATCCACCCTGATGAAGGTGATGGCGGGGATTGTTGAAGCCGATCAGGGTGACATCGTGGTGCCGCCGGGCAAGTCGGTGGGCTACATGGAGCAGGATCCCAAGATGGAGGGGTTCGCGACACTCGGCGATTTTGCCGCCAGCGAGCTGGACCCCGGCGAGATGTACAAGGTGGAGCGCGCAGGCGAGGGGCTGAAGTTCGATCCCGCACGGCCCGTCGAGACCGCCTCCGGCGGCGAGCGCCGCCGTGCCGCGCTGGCCAAGCTGATGGCCGAAGCACCGGACCTGATGCTGCTGGACGAGCCGACCAACCATTTGGATATCGAGGCGATCACCTGGCTGGAAAACGAGCTGAAGGCCACCCGGGCGGCCTTTGTGCTGATCTCCCACGACCGTGCGTTCCTGCGGGCGCTGACCCGCGCGACCCTGTGGGTGGACCGCGGCGAGGTGCGGCGCCAGGAGAAGGGGTTTGAGCATTTCGAGGCCTGGCGCGACAAGGTCTGGGAAGACGAGGACATGCAGCGCCACAAGCTGAACCGCCTGATCAAGTCGGAAAGCCGCTGGGCGGTGGAAGGCATCTCTGCCCGCCGCAAGCGCAACATGGGCCGGGTGCGGGCGCTGCAGGACCTGAAGGCGGAACGCTCTGCCCAGATCAAGCGCCAGGGTGCCGCCGAGATGGCGCTGGAGGCGGGTCCCAAATCGGGCCGCAAGGTGATCGAGGCCGAAGGGCTGAGCAAGGCGTTCGGCGGCAAGCAGATCGTCAAGGACTTCTCGCTGAAGGTGCAGCGCGGCGACCGGGTGGCCTTTGTCGGCCCCAATGGCGCGGGGAAAACCACGCTGCTGAAAATGCTCCTGGGCATGGAAGAGCCGGATACGGGAACCGTGCAGCTGGGCACCAACCTGGAGATCGCCCTGTTCGACCAGACCCGCGACCAGCTGGACGGCGATTCGACCCTGTGGGAGAACTTGACCGCGGATCCCTTGCTGGGGATTTCCGGCAAGGCGGATCAGGTGATGGTGCGCGGCCAGCCCAAGCATGTGGTGGGCTACCTCAAGGAATTCCTGTTCGACGAACGCCAGGCGCGGGCGCCGGTTCGGTCGCTGTCGGGCGGCGAGAAGGCGCGGCTGCTGCTGGCGCGTCTGATGGCGCGGTCCTCGAACCTCTTGGTGCTGGACGAACCCACCAACGACCTGGATGTCGAGACGCTGGACCTGCTGCAGGAGCTCTTGGACAATTACGACGGCACCGTGCTGCTGGTCAGCCACGACCGGGATTTCCTGGACCGGGTGGCGACCACGACAATTGCGATGGAGGGCGACGGCAAGGCCACGGCTTACGCCGGCGGCTGGAGCGATTACATTGCGCAGCGCGGGCCGCTGGAGGTGGCGGAACGGCCTGAGAAGGTGAAACCGGCAAAGCCAAAGCCCAAGCAGGAGAGCCAGCCCAAGGACGGCCTCAGCTTCAAGGAAAAGCACCGGCTGGAAGCGCTGCCGGGCGAGATCGAGCGCCTCGAGGCGGAGATCGGCAAGCTGCAGGAACTGATGGCGGATCCGGAGCTGTTCACCCGCGAGCCGGTCAAGTTCAAGAAGGCCACAGAGGCGCTGGTGGAGCGGCAGGAAAAGCTGGCGGCCGCCGAGGAAGAATGGCTGCTGCTGGAGGAAAAGGCCGAAAGCTGAAGCGGCTCTTTTCAATTAGGACAGAGAGGCTGACCAAATGTTTCGCGCGCGAAACATTTGGTCAAAGTTCCTGCCGTAAAACTTTGGAATTCATCAGGAAATTCTAAGCGCAGGTTAAGGCGGCGGGCGCTGCCCTGACCGTCCGGTCACCTGTGCCGGGGGCGCGCGGGATTGCCGGTCACGGTTTCACCTGCGGCGATATCCTTGGTCACAATTGCGCCTGCGCCGACAATGGCGCCATCGCCGATGGTGACGCCCGGCAGAATGATGGCGCCGCCGCCGATCCAGACGTCGGCGCCCAGGGTGACGGGGTATGCGATTTCGAGGCCTTTCGCCCGTAAGTCTCTGTCCTTGTGGTGCTGGGCGCAGTAGATCTGCACATTCGGCCCCAGCATGGTGCCGTCGCCTATGGTCACGGGCGCAGTGTCCAGAATGGTGCAGCCCGCATTCAAATAGACGTTGTTGCCGAGGCTGATGTTGATGCCATAGGCGCAGTGAAACGGCGTCTCGATTAGGCAGTTTTTGCCGTGGCCGGCAAAGAGTGCGGCGAGCGGCGGGCTTAAGACCTCAGCTGGATCAGGGGCCGCCATGTTGTGCTGGTGCACCGCAACGCGGGCCTGGTGGCGCAACGCCGCCAGTTCGCTGTCCAGGCAACAGTACCACTCGCCCGCCTGCATCTTCTGCCGTTCGGTTTTGGTCATCGGGGTCTCCTTGCCGGGGAGAGGACACCGGGCGCGGCGGCTTGTCAAATGGCGGAGGGCTCCCGCGCCCGCAGGTGCCTTGGCTGCGCCAAGCCGCCTTTGTGCGGCCTTGGGCCGCGCGCTGCTTGCGCAGCGTCGAAGGATTTGCTGAGAAGCGCTTCAGGGGCAGGTCTGCCCCTGAAGGCGCCATTTCGAGTGTGTGCCCCTGCTTGCGCGTCAAGGGTGAACCGTGCTGCGCACGGCGGCTTTGCCGCCCTTGACCCGCAATCAGGAGCGGAAGCGTCAGCGCATGCGCAGGGCGCCGTCGATGCGGATGACCTCGCCGTTGAGGTAGCCCATCTCGACGATGAAGCCGGCCAGGCGGCCGTATTCGCGCGGATCGCCCAGGCGGGCGGGGTTGGGGACGTCGGCGGCGAGCTGCTGCTGCACCTCTTCCGGCAGGCCGGCCAGCATCGGGGTCATGAAGATGCCCGGCGCGATGGTCATCACCCGGATGCCGGAAGACGCAAGGTCACGCGCCATCGGCAGGCACATGCCGGCAACCCCGCCCTTGGAGGCGGCATAGGCGGCCTGGCCCTTTTGCCCGTCGAAGGCGGCGATGGAGGCGGTGTTGATGATCACGCCGCGGGCGCCGTCATCCTCGGGCGCGTTCTTGGCGATCTCGACAGCGGCGAGGCGGGCGACGTTGAAGGTGCCGACCAGGTTGATGTCGATGGTGCGCTTGTAGGCGTCCAGCGGATGCGGGCCGTCCTTGCCCACGGTCTTGGCGCCGATGGCGATGCCGGCGCAGTTCACGCAAGCCGTGATCTTGCCCATCTTCTCTGCCGCATGGGCGATGGCGGCGGAGACCGATTCCTCGCTGGTCACGTCGGTCTGGGCGAAATGGCCGCCGATTTCTTCCGCCACCTGAGCGCCGCGCTCGGCGTCGCGGTCCAGGATGGTGACCTGAGCGCCTTGTTCCGCGAAATAGCGCGCGGTGGCCTCGCCGAGGCCGGAGGCGCCGCCGGTGACGACGGCTGCGGTGTCTGCAAGTTTCATGAGCGGGGCTCCTCCCGGTTATCTGAACATGCGTTCATATAATGGGCGCAGACCCTGCCTGTCCAGCGGGACGGGACGTCGCGGCTATTGGAGTGCGGATGTCAGCCGGTCATCAGGCGGCGGTCGAGTGCCGCCAGCGGACGCAGCAGGCGGCCGAGCGGCGGCCACCAGCCCCAGGTGCCGCCCAAGCGGCGCAGCCTGGCGCCGGTGCCGAGCTTGAACCGGGCGAGGCCGGGGGCATCCTCGGTGTTGATCAGGCCGAGGTCGAGCTGGCGGATGCCTTTGGCGGCGAGCCAGCTGGCGGTTTCCCACAGCAGCAGGTTATGGGCGCTGAGCTGTTTGCCGCGGGCGGTGGTGTGGGCCATGTGATAGGTGGCGCCGGTGCCGTGCAGCAGGATCAGGACGGCGGCCACCGCCTCCTTCCCCTCGAAGGCCTGGAACAGTTTCGCTTGGCCCTTGTTCTGCTGCGCATAGGCAAGGGTGAGGCCGATCGGCCAGCTGCGGTAGCTGCGGGTGCCCTGCTGTTTGGCATCAGCTTCGAACAGCCAATGGAGCGGGTCGTGCGGCAGGTTCTGGCGGGTGAGCCGCAGGTTTTGGGATTCGCCGTGTTTCAGCCGGTTGCGCCATTTCTGGTGCAGCGCGGCGCGGCGCTGGTCCGGGGTGCCGGAGAGGTCCAGCAGCGCCGCATGGGCCGGGCTCATCAGCGGCACCGCGCCGATGCGGGCCAGATCCGGCGTCCGGGTTTCCGGAGACAGGATCAGCGGGGTGCGGCCCAGGGCGTGTGCTTGCAGCGCTTCGCGCAGGGCTTCCGGGTCAGGAATGACTGCGCGGTTCATCATGGCGAGCGGCAGGCCGCCCGGCAGGCGCTGCTGCAGCACCAGCATGTCCTGCAATTGCGGCAAGGTCACCGGCGCCTGTCCGCAGGCGCGCAAGGCCCGGGCGAATTCGGGGCTCTGCTGGAGCGCGCGCGGGTGCTGGGATGCAGCCTCGGTGTGCGGCATGGCGGAGTCGTGGAGCGCATCAAACATGCCCCGCATTAACGCGCTGGAAACCTAAATGAGGGTTAATGAGCGCATGAAAAAGACAAAACAGATCATGGGTCAGGCGGCGGCCGCGCCGCGGATGACCAAGGCGGCGGCGCTGCTGATCGCCATCGGACTGTCGGTGCCGGTGTTTTTGCTGCTGACGCTGCTGGAAGCGCTGCTGTTCTGAAGCGGCCCGGAGGGCTCCCGCGCCCTTGTGCGGCCTTGGGCCGGGCGCCGCTGCGCGGCGCAAGGGGCTCCGCCCGTTCGTACCTGAAATTGTCCCCGGACAGTTTCCTGGACGATACTCAGCGCTGGGAAGCGCTTAAGGGCAGGTTTGCCCTTAAGGCGCCATTCCAACCGTATTCCGGCCGTTATCGCCTCAAGGACGAACCGTGCTGCGCTCGGCGGCTGTTGGGCTCTACCCGTTCACAAGCGAAACGCTCCCCCGGAGCGTTTCCAGGAACTTGTTCAGCCTTGACCCGGTGCTGGCCTGACAGGGCTGTTGCGAGGGTGGCGCCGCTGGGCCGCAAGGCAGCCGATGGGCCAAGCTTCACAAGCGGACCGCGCCCGAGGAGCGTTTCCGGAAAGCTTGCTCACCCTTGCCTCTGCGCTGGCCTGAAGGGCGCTGTCGCGAGAGAAGCGCACCTGCGCCGCGCGTCAGCGCGGCGCCATGCCCAACCTTGAAGGCTCATCTATGATGGGCCAGGAATGGGCGGGAGAGTTCGCGGGCAACAAAAAAGGGAGCGCGGAGGCTCCCTTTTCAGCGTTTCATGTCAGGCGGTTCAGCCGTCCAGACGCACCAGGGCGTGGCGCTTCTTGCCGGCGCTCAGCTTGATCGGCGAGGACAGGGCGCCCGCGTCGATCATCAGGCCTGCATCGGTGAGCGGCTGGTCGTCGATCTTGGCGCCGTTCTCGGCAATCAGGCGCTTGGCGTCCTTGCCGGATTTGGCAAGGCCGGATTTCACGATCAGCTGCACCACCGAAATGCCGTCGCCCAAATCGGCGGGCGACAGCGAGAGGGTCGGGAGGTCGTCGCCAATGCCGCCTTTCTCGAATACCTCGCGCGCGGTGGCTTCCGCCGCCGCGGCCGCGTCGGCACCGTGGCAGAGGGTGGTCACCTCATTGGCCAGGATCACCTTGGCGGCATTGATCTCGGAACCCGCCAGCGCGCCCAGGCGCTCGCATTCCTCGACCGGCAGCTCGGTGTAGAGCTTGAGGAAGCGGCCCACGTCCGCATCGGTGGTGTTGCGCCAGAACTGCCAGAACTCGTAGGGGCTGCGCATGTCGGCGTTGAGCCAGATCGCGCCTTCGGCGGTCTTGCCCATCTTCTTGCCGTCCGAGGTGGTCAGCAGCGGCGAGGTGAGCCCATAGACCTCGTGATCGATCACCCGGCGGGTGAGGTCGATGCCGTTGACGATGTTGCCCCATTGGTCCGAGCCGCCCATCTGCAGGATGCAGCCGTAACGGCGGTTCAGCTCCATGAAGTCATAGGCCTGCAGGATCATGTAGTTGAACTCAAGGAAGCTGAGCGACTGCTCGCGGTCGAGGCGGGACTTCACGCTTTCGAAGCTGAGCATCCGGTTCACCGAGAAATGGCGGCCGATGTCGCGCAGGAATTCCAGGTAGTTCAGCCCGTCCAGCCATTCGGCGTTGTTCAGCATCAGCGCCTTGTTGGGGGCGTCGGTTTCATAGTCGATGTAGGCGGAGAACACCTTCTTGATGCCGGCGATATTCTCGTCGATCTCGGCTTCGGTCAGCAGCGGGCGCTCGTCGGCGCGGAAGGAAGGGTCGCCCACCTTGGTGGTGCCGCCGCCCATCAGGGTGATCGGCTGGTGGCCGGTCTTCTGGAACCAGCGCAGCATCATGATCTGGATCAGCGAGCCGACGTGCAGCGACTTGGCTGTTGCGTCAAAGCCGATATAGGCCGGGCGCACACCGCTGAGCAGAGCCTCGTCCAGGCCCTGATAATCGGTGCAGTCCGCAAGGAACCCGCGTTCCATCATCACTGCGATGAAATCCGATTTCGGTGTGTAGGTCATAACATGCCTCGGTCTATGGTTTTGCACCATGCCCTATAAATCGCATTGGCGCCGGTTGGAACCTGTTTTCCCGGCAAAATATGCGCTGTAGTATCCCCCGCAACGGGCGGCACGGCCCGGATCCTGAAGGATGGGGGCAGGCCATGAGCAGGGCCATTGCAAAAACGGGTGCGGTACGGGCGCTGGGGGCGATGAGCGGCACCTCGCTGGACGGGGTGGATGCGGCTGTGGTGGTGACCGACGGCGCGCGCATCCACGGCTTCGGCAAGAGCAGCTACCGTGAATATACCACGGAGGAGCGCAGTGTGCTGCGCGCGGGCCTGGGTAAGTGGGCCGGGCCGGAGGTGGAGGCTGCGGCAGCGATCTGTGATGCCGCCCATGCGGCGGCGCTGGCGGAATTCACGGATGTGGAGATCATCGGCTTTCACGGCCAGACCCTGGCCCATGCGCCGCGGCGGCAAGGCACGCTGCAGGTGGGCGACGGCGCGGCGCTGGCCGAGACCTTGGGCAAGCCGGTGGTGTGGGACTTCCGCTCTGACGATGTGGCGATGGGCGGCGAGGGCGCGCCGCTGGCGCCGTTCTTTCACTTTGCCTGCGCGAAATACATAGGTGCCGAACGGCCCTTGTGTTTCCTGAACCTGGGCGGGGTGGGCAATCTGACCTATGTGGACCCGCGGTTTGAGCGGCCGGAGGAGCCGGGGGCTTTGCTGGCCTTTGACACCGGCCCCGCCAATGCGCCGGTCAACGACCTGGTGCAGGAACGCTTGGGGATTCCCTGGGACGCGGATGGCAAGGTGGCGCGCTCCGGCAAAGTGGAGACCGGCGCGCTGGAGCTGTTTCTGGCGGAGCCGTATTTCGCAAGAATGCCGCCCAAGTCGCTGGACCGGAACGACTTTGCCGAGATGGTGACACTGGTGCGGGAGCTGAGCAACGCCGATGCGGCCGCGACCCTGACGGCGATGTGCGCGGCGTCCGTGGCGCAGGGCATGGAACATTGCCCGGAACCGCCGGAGGTGGTTCTGGCCACCGGCGGCGGGCGGCACAATCCGGTGCTGATGGAGATGCTGCGGGTGTCGCTCGATTGCCCCGTGAAGCCCATTGAGGACGCAGGCCTGGATGGCGACATGCTGGAGGCGCAGGCCTTTGCCCATCTGGCGGTGCGGGTGGCGCGCGGGATGCCGACCTCGGCGCCCGGAACCACCGGCGTCAGCGCCTGTGTCGGCGGCGGGGTGGTGAGCGTGCCGGGGGAATGACCGGCAGCGTCCCCGCGCAAGAATTTTCAGAAAATTCTTGCCAAATTTCTTCAGAAGAAATTTGCCGCCCGCGGCGTGCGGGTCAGCGGGAAAGCTGGCGGAGGTAATCTCCTGTGAACTCGGTATAGCCGTCCGAAGTGGACTTCAGATGTGCCCGCGTGATGGCGTGGAAGGCAGGCAACTGGTGGAACGGCACGTTCGGGAAAGAATGGTGTTCGGCGTGGAAGGGCATGTTCCAGGCCAAAAAGCGCACCAGCCGGCTGGTGTAGGTCGTGCGGGAGTTCTCCAGCATATCGGCGACCGGCGGGCAGAGGCCATGTTCCGCCAGAAGATAGGCCCGCAGGACCGGCTGCCCGATCAAGAGCGGCACGATCCACAGCCACAGCACCAGCGGGGATAGGAGAAGACTGAGCAGCGCGGCAGCATAGATCACCAGCAGCACACGCGCCTCCAGCCGCATATCCGCATGGCGGCGTTCGGGCAGGTAGGATGCGCTGATGGTGCCGAAGGCGTTGCGCCAGAGGGTTCCGGCCATGCCGCGCCAGTAGCCCCAGCCGCTCAGGTATCTGAGCCATTGCGGCACGGTCGCCGGGCGGGGGCCGTGTTCCAATTCCGGGTCGCGCTCCGGGTCATTGGTGTATTTATGATGCGCCAGGTGAAAGTAGCGGAACCAGACAAAGGGCAGGGCGATGGCAACGGCGCAGACATGGCCCGCTGCCTCGTTCAGCCATTTGCTGCGGAACGGCGTCTGGTGGGTGCATTCGTGGCTGAGCGTGAAAAGGAACACCAGCAGCACCCCCTGCGGCAGCATCAGCAGCGGCCAGAGGGGGACCTGCAGCGCAATCCCCGCAGTGCAGGCGGCAAGGGCCGCCAGATACAGCGCCAAATGGCGCAGGCCCGCCGCGTCGGAGCGGGCGGTCAGCGCCGCCTTGGTGTCCGGCGGCAGCGCCTTGATCAGGGCAGTGTGATCCAAATGGGCAGGCATATGGACAGTCTTGTCCAGCCCGGCGATTCGCTGCAAGGGGCGGGTCAGCCGCGCGGGATGTCGAAACCGGGCGCGGCCAGCTCGAAACCCTCGAACTGGAAGCCGGGGGAGACGGTGCAGCTGACCAGCGTGTAGTCCCCTGTGGTACGCGCCGCCTGCCAGTGGCCTTCCGGCACGATCAGCTGGGGGGCGCCCTGGCTCAGGTCCGGGGTCAGCAGGTGGTCCTGCGCCGGGCCCTCGTCCGTTGCCGCCATCGACAGCACCAGCGGCGCGCCGGCGTGGTAGAGCCAGATCTCGGTGGCATCGACGCGGTGCCAGTGGCTGCTCTCGCCAGCCTTCAAAAGAAAGTAAATACAGGTGCCTGCGGGGCGGCCTTCGTTCTCCGCACGCCAGGTTTCCTTGTACCAGCCGCCCTCCGGGTGCTGCTGCAGGCCCAGGTGCTGGATGATCCGGTCTGCATTCATGGCTGCTCTCCCTGCTTTGGTGCTGGTAAATCTATATTCCAGTCATATGTTTGGGCCATGACACTCATGATCCCCTTTGACAACACCTATGCCGCCCTGCCGGGGCAGTTCTACTCCAAACTGCCGCCGCAGGCTGTGAAGGCGCCAAAGATGGTAGCGTTCAATGATGATCTGGCGCGGATCATGGGGATTACGCCCGGTGAGGCCGTGGAGATGGCGGAGGTGTTCAGCGGCAATCAGGTGCCGGAGGGGGCCGATCCGCTGGCGCAGCTTTATTCCGGACATCAGTTCGGCACCTACAATCCGCAGCTGGGCGACGGGCGCGCGATCCTGCTGGGGGAGACGGTGGGAGCAGACGGCAAGCGCCGGGATATCCAGCTGAAGGGCTCGGGCCGCACGCCGTACTCCCGAAATGGCGATGGGCGGGCCTGGCTGGGGCCGGTCTTGCGCGAATATGTGGTGAGCGAGGCGATGCACAGCTTGGGCATCCCGACCACCCGGGCGCTGGCGGCGGTGGAAACCGGTGAAACTGTCTGGCGCGAGGGCGGCCTTCCCGGTGCGGTACTGACTAGGGTGGCGGCCAGCCATCTGCGGGTGGGCACCTTCCAGGTCTTTGCCGCGCGCGGCGACAAGGCGAGCCTCAAGCAGCTGACGGACTATGCCATTGCGCGCCACTATCCCGGGGCCGAGGGGCCGATGGGGCTGCTGAAGGCCGTGCGCGATGCGCAGGCGGAGCTGATCGCCGCCTGGATGGGGGTGGGTTTCATCCACGGGGTGATGAATACAGACAACTTCTCGATCTCCGGCGAGACCATCGACTACGGGCCCTGCGCCTTCATGGATGTGTATCACCCCCATACAGTGTTTTCCTCAATCGACCGCGGGCGGCGTTATTGCTATGCCAACCAGCCCACGATTGCGGTCTGGAACCTTGCACAGCTGGCCACCGCGCTGATCCAGCAGCTGGACGACCCGGAGGCGGGTGTGGAGGAGGCGACGGAGATCGTGCATGCGATGCCCGCGCTGACCGAGACGGCCTGGCTGCGGCGCTTCCGGGCCAAGCTGGGGATCACCTCGGCGCAGGAGGGCGACCTGGAGCTGATCACCTCCCTGCTGGGGCGGATGGCAGAGAACCAGAGCGATTTCACCAATACCTTCCGCGCCCTGGCAGACGGCACGGCACGGGACCAGTTCACCGATCCCGCGGCTTTTGACGCTTGGGCGGAGGGCTGGCAGGCGCGGCTGGACGGGGAGCCGGATCCGGAAAGCGTCATGCGCGGGGCCAACCCGGCCTTCATCCCGCGCAACCACCGGATCGAGGAGATGATCGCCGGCGCGGTGGCCGGGGACTATGCGTTGTTCCACAGGCTGAATGATGTGCTGGCGACTCCTTATGCGGATCAGCCGGAGCACAGCGATCTGCAGCGCCCGCCGCTGCCGGAGGAAGTGGTGCCGGCGACCTTCTGCGGCACCTGATCCCCTGTTCATCTGGCTGAAAATATCCTCGGGGGTGAATTGAGCTGAAAGCTCAAGAGGGGGCAGACAGCCCCCTGTGCCGGTTGCGGCCTGAAGCCGGTTGTGCTTGGGCCGCATTCTGCGCCAAACTTCTGAAAGGCCCCGGAGAGAGCAGATGCCAAAGACCCCCCCGCCGGATACCCTGCGGATTGCCACCTACAACATCCAGAAATGCGTCGGCATGGACTTGCGCCGGCGGCCGGAGCGCACCCTTCAGGTGCTGTCGGGGCTGGGCGCTGATGTGGCGGTGCTGCAGGAGGCTGACAAGCGGCTGCCGCCGCGGCCCGCGGCGCTGCCGCATTTCCTGGTCGAGGAGACCGGCTGGCAGGCGGCCGATCTGGGGGGCGCCGGGTCTCTTGGCTGGCATGGCAATGCGGTGCTTTTCCGCAACGGCGTGCAGCTGCGGGCAAAGGGGCACATCGCGCTGCCGGGGCTGGAGCCGCGCGGTGCGGTCTGGGCGCTGCTGGAAACAGAGGTGGGGCCGGTGCGGGTGATCGGCACGCATCTGGGGCTGACCGGGCGGGCCCGGCGCGAGCAGATGCATGCCCTGGCCCGGGCGGCGCAGGCGGATGACGCGGCAGTGATCCTGGCAGGGGATTTCAACGAGTGGTCGCGCACGCCGGTGCTGGAGCATATCGCCCCGGCGCTGACCTTCCTGCCGCCGAAAGCGAGCTTTCCGGCGCTGAGGCCCCTGGGGGCGCTGGACCGGATCGCCCATTGCAAGCGGCTGGAGGCGGTGGCGCATGGGGTGCATCTGGTGCGGCCTGCGCATATCGCCTCGGATCACTTGCCGGTCTGGGCGGATCTGCGGGCGGTTTAGCGGGGTGAGCGCTCCCGCGCCTTTCCAGGCAAATTGCCTGGGCAATTTGCCGTCAGGCTTGGGCCGGGCGCTGCTGCGCAGCGCAGAATGTATTCTGCTGAGAGGCGCTTAAGGGCAGGTCTGCCCTTAAGCGCCATTTCAAGTGTGTGAAGTGCTGATCCGCGTCAAGGATAAACAGCGCTGGCGCGCTGCGGCTTTGCCGTCCTTGACCCGGATCCGCGCGGGGAAGAGTCAGCGCGCGCGCTGTTTCTGGCCGCGGCGCTGGGCGTTGCCGGGCTTGCCGCCCTGCGGTTTGCCCTGGCCGCTGTTGCCGCCTCCGCCGCCACGGCGCCGTCCGCCGGGCTTGCCGCCGCCGGGACCGCCGCGGCGTCCGCCAGGACGGCCGCCCGGTTTGCCACCGGGCGCAGCCGGGTCGGGCATTGCTTCCCAGGCGCGGCCGGAGGCGGTGGGGATGGTGATCTTCATCACTTTCTGGATCGCCTTCAGCTCTTCCATCTCATCCGGGGCGCAAAGCGCCACTGCCTGGCCGTCCTTGCCCGCGCGGGCGGTGCGGCCGATGCGGTGGACATAAGCGTCCGGCACATTGGGCAGCTCGTAGTTGTAGACGTATTTCACGTCCGGAATATCAAGCCCGCGGGCGGCCACGTCAGTGGCAACCAGCACCTTGATCTCGCCTGCCTTGAAGGCGGCCAAGGCGCGTTCGCGCTGGCCCTGGGATTTGTTGCCATGGATGGACGCTGCGGCAAAACCTGCCTTGTCAAGCGTCTTCATCAGCTTTTCCATGCCCCACTTGGTGCGCCCGAAGACCAGGGTGCGCTCATCCTTGTGCTGGTCCAGCAGTTCCTTCAGCAGGTCCAGCTTGGCGGCCTTGGCGATGAAGTGCACCGACTGGGTGATCTTGTCGGCAGCCTTGCCCGGGGGCGAGACCTCGATCCGGACCGGGCTCTGCAGGTAGGAGTTGGCGATCTCGTTCATCTGCTTGGGCATGGTGGCCGAGAACAGCATGGTCTGGCGTTCCTGCGGGATCAGCGCCGCGATCTTGCGCAGGGTGTGGATGAAGCCGAGGTCCAGCATCTGGTCGGCCTCGTCGAGCACCAGGAAGTCGCAGGAGCCGAGATCCAGCGCGCCGCGGTCGAGGATGTCGATCAGGCGGCCCGGAGTGGCAACCAGGATGTCGGTGCCCTTGGCGATGCGGGCGATCTGCGGGTTGATGGAGACGCCGCCCACCACCAGGCCGACCTTCATCGGGGTGCCTTCGGTCAGGCCCTTCAGCGTGTCGGCGATCTGGTTGGCCAGTTCGCGGGTCGGCGCCAGCACCAGGCCGCGCACGGTCATCGCGGCGGGCTTGCGGCCGTATTCCAGCATCCGCGCCACCAGCGGCACGCCAAAGGCGGCGGTCTTGCCGGTGCCGGTCTGCGCCAGGCCCAGCACGTCCTTGCCGTTGAGGGCATGGGGAATGGCGCGGGCCTGGATCGGGGTCGGGTCGTTCAGACCCATGTCCTTGAGGCGGGCGAGGAGCTTCTCAGGCAGCCCCATGGTCGAAAATTCAGTCACGTATCGTCCTTTCACGGCCCTGCGGTCTGCACTGGCCGGGTCCGCTGCTTGGGCAGCGGTTTCATGCGGGGCAGGGACCTCGGGCGCGCGCTGGCCGGATGCCAGGCCGCTGGCCTCTGCAATCCCCACGCGTGATTTTGGGAATGGCGGCATATCACTAGACCCCGGAACATTGGTCATGCGCATCATGCGCGTCCGGTCTTTGGCCTCTGCTCACGCGGCAGGGAGGGATGCCTGGGTGCCAAATGGCTGTGGATAAGCCGATTGTCAACCGCTGATGCATATGAAAAGCCGGTTTTCGCGGGCTTTTGCATCCGCTAAAGAGGAAGCCCAGAAAACCGCGAGGACGCAAATGGCAAAGACGATTATCGCCCGCTGCGAGCGCAAGGGCCTGCGCATGACCGGCCAGCGCCGGGTGATTGCCCAGGTGCTGCAGGACAGCGATGATCATCCTGACGTCGAGGAGCTCTATGCCCGTGCCAGCGCGATGGATGCGGGGATTTCGATCGCCACCGTCTACCGCACCGTGAAGCTGTTCGAGGAGGCGGGCATTCTGGAGCGGCTGGAGTTCGGCGACGGGCGCGCGCGCTATGAGGATGCCGACCGCGAGCATCATGACCACCTGATCGACATGAACTCGGGCGAGGTGATCGAGTTTTGCGACCCGGAGATCGAGGAACTGCAGGAGCGGATCGCCCGCAAGCTGGGCTATGAGCTGCGCGGCCACAAGCTGGAGCTATACGGGGTGCCGCGCAAGCAGGACTGAGGCGGCGGAGCCGTTTTCCGGCACGGAAAACGGCCAGGAAAACATGCGTTTTCCTGGCCGGAATTTTTGCAAAATTCCGGTTGCGCCGGTGGCGGGTAGAGACTGGCACATCACGAAAATTGATGAGTGTGCTCACGTCTTGTCATTGCAGGGCGTCGGAAACGGAGTTGCCGCCGGGGCATTTTGCCGCTTTTGTCCCCCGGAGCCCGGCAGCCCCGCTGGGCGGAACGATGGACGCGCGCTCATGAACAACCTGCACGGTATTCTGCTGGTTATTGCCTCGATGGCATTTTTCACGCTTGAAGACATGTTCATCAAGCAGCTGTCTGGCACCTTGCCGGTCGGGCAGATCCTGATCTTCCTCGGTATCGGGAGCGGGCTGGTCTTTGCGGTGATGGCGAAGATGCAGGGGCACCGCCTGTTCGCGCCGCGCTCCTGGCGGCTGCGGCCGGTGCTGCGGGCGGGGACCGAGGCGGTTTCGGCCATGGGGTTCGCCTCGGCGCTGGCGCTGGTCGATATCTCGGTTGTGGCCGCCGTGTTTCAGGCAACTCCGCTGGTGATCACCATGGGGGCGGCGCTGTTTCTGGGCGAAGACGTCGGCTGGCGCCGCTGGCTGGCGATCTGCACTGGCTTTGCCGGGGTTCTGCTGATCATCCGCCCGGGGCTCGACAGTTTTGAACCCGCCGCATTGCTGGTGGTGATTGCGGTGCTGGGCGTTGCAGCGCGGGATTTGATGACGCGGGTGATGGACAGCGCGGTGCCCTCCACCGTTGTCAGCTTCCAGGCGTTTCTGGCGGTTATTCCCGCGGGGCTGCTGCTGCTGGCCTTTACGCCCGGCGAGGCACAGGTGATGGAGCAGAATGAATACCTGATGATGGCAGGCGGGGTGCTGTTCGGGGTGCTGGGCTACTACGGCATCGTCACCGCGATGCGGGTGGGGGATGCCTCGGCGGTGACCCCGTTCCGCTACACCAGGCTGCTGTTTTCGATTCTGGTGGGCGTCATCGTCTTTGGCGAGCGGCCCGACACGATGACCCTGACCGGGGCCGCGCTGATCATCGGGTCCGGGCTCTATACCTTTGTGCGCGAGCAGCGGCTGGCGCGCCGGGCCCGCCGTGCGGCAGCCGCGGCTGCGGCCTGAGGTCTCAGCCTGCGCCGCCGCGCAACTTTCTGCACAGCTGTTGGCGCAAACAGCGTTTTGTTAGCCCTAAACCGCCGGTTTTAGAGGTGTTAGCGATAACGTTCCCGGTTTACATTTCCGCCGCGGCTGGTATGACGCTGGCAACGGAACGCGCCGCTTTCAGGCCAAACCAAGGATGGACAGATGAGCACCATTATCGACATTCACGCCCGTGAGATCCTCGACAGCCGGGGCAACCCGACGGTTGAGGTCGACGTGATCCTGGAAGACGGCACCATGGGCCGCGCTGCCGTGCCCTCCGGCGCCTCGACCGGCGCCTACGAGGCGGTGGAGAAGCGCGACGGCGACAAGTCCCGCTATATGGGCAAGGGCGTGCTGGAAGCGGTTGCCGCGGTGAACGGCGAGATTGCCGAGGAGCTGGTCGGCTTTGACGCAACCGAGCAGGTGGCCGTCGACCAGGCGATGATCGAGCTGGACGGTACCGAGAACAAGGGCCGACTGGGCGCCAACGCGATCCTGGGCGTGTCGATGGCGGTGGCCAAGGCAGCCGCGGATTTCACCACTCAGCCGCTGTACCGCTACATCGGCGGCACTTCGGCGCGGGTGCTGCCGGTGCCGATGATGAACATCATCAACGGCGGCGAGCATGCCGACAACCCGATCGACATTCAGGAATTCATGATCATGCCGGTGGCCGCGGACAACATCCGCGAAGCCGTTCGCATGGGTTCCGAAGTGTTCCACACCCTGAAGAAAGAGCTGTCGGCGGCAGGCCTCAGCACCGGCATCGGCGACGAGGGCGGCTTTGCCCCCAACATCGCCTCCACCCGCGAAGCGCTGGATTTTGTTCTGAAATCCATCGAGAAGGCCGGCTACAAACCGGGCGAGGAAATCTACCTGGCGCTCGATTGCGCGGCGACCGAGTATTACAAGGACGGCAAATACGTGCTGTCCGGCGAGGGCAAGACCCTGTCGTCCGAAGAGAACGTGGCCTATCTGGCGGCGCTGGTGAACGACTACCCGATCATCTCCATCGAGGACGGCATGTCCGAGGATGACTGGGACGGCTGGAAGGCGCTGACCCAGGAGATCGGCGACAAGGTGCAGCTGGTGGGCGACGATCTGTTCGTGACCAACCCGGCGCGTCTGGCCGAGGGTATCGAGCGCGGCTGCGCCAACTCGATGCTGGTGAAGGTGAACCAGATCGGCTCGCTGACCGAGACCCTGAAGGCGGTCGATATGGCCCACCGCGCACGCTACACCAACGTGATGTCGCACCGCTCCGGCGAGACCGAGGACGCCACCATCGCCGACCTGGCGGTGGCCACCAACTGCGGCCAGATCAAGACCGGCTCGCTGGCGCGCTCTGACCGGCTTGCCAAGTACAACCAGCTGATCCGCATCGAGGAAGCGCTGGGCGAAGTGGCCGAATACGCGGGCCGCTCGATCCTGAAGTAAGGCCTCTGGCCGAAAGAATGGCGGGATAGCCCGCCTGAAAGCCCCGCCGGATTGGCGGGGCTTTCCTTTTTGCCGGCCCTGGCCCGCAGGTGCGGCGGGCTGCCCGTTTGCGGGGAAGCGGCTGGAAGAATGGGCCGGGGCGGTCTATTGCTCCTGCAGGATACTATTCCTTGAGAGGCAGAGATGCAGGCACCGGGTTCGGAAAACCGTTATCAATCCGCGCATGCCGAGCTGCTGCTGCGGTCCTTTGCGCAAGTAACAGGCCGGGCGCTGCTCGAAGGGGCGGATGCCGAGGCGCTGTACCGCGCGCCGTTTCCAGTGCTGTCGCACAACACCGCGGAGGACCCGGTGCTGACCTATGGCAACCTGGCGGCGCAGCGGCTGTGGGAGATGGGGTGGGACCAGTTGACCGCAATGCCATCGCGCCTGACGGCGGAGCCAGCGCACCGGGAGCAGCGCGATGCGATGTTTGCAGGGATGCGGGAGAAGGGCTTCATCGAAAATTACGCGGGTGTGCGGATCAGCGCCTCGGGGCGGCGGTTCGAGATCCGCAATGCGGTCATCTGGCCGCTGCTGGGACCGGGTGGCGCCAAGGCGGGGGAGGCCGCCACCTTCCGGGAGTACGCCATTCTGTAAGGCTGCAGCTGTAAACACTGCGCTTGAGTGGTCCGGATCACAGACACTCACGCTGGTGTTATGGTAAGTTTACCTTGCGCGGCGCGGTCAGCGCTGCGGGAAAGGGGAACAGGCCATGACGACGCGTACACTGCGCACAGTGGCAATCTGTGCAATTCTTTCAACACTTCTGGGGTGCAGCGGTGCCGGGACCTATCCGTTCAGCGGCCAGCCGGCCTCGGCCGATGATCCGGTGCTGCGGATGAACATGTACGACAATTACCCATTGCTGGCCGGGCTGTAATCCGGCGTCCGGGGACGTCCGCCTGCAACTGGCGCCCCCGCCGGGGCGGGACGCCAGTTTGAAGCATCAGCAGGGGGCAGTGTAGTAAGTGCCGTCGCCGCGGGAGTAGGCGCACTGATTGGACTGGTTGTTCTGCGCAACCAGGGTGCCGGCCGCTGCGCCGCCCAGGGCGGCAATCAGGCGCCAGTCGTCATCGGCCTTGAGCGCGTCGGCCGCAATCAGGCCGGCTGCCGCGCCGCCTGCCACGCCAGCGACGGTGCGCTGTTCCGGGGTCAGGTTGGTACAGGCGCCCAGGCCCAGAACGGCACTGCTTGCGAGAACGGGGATCCAGCGGAAATTCATGTTTTTCCTCCAATTTCGTTGGTCCGGGCGGCCTGTTTCAGGGCCGCGGATGGCACTATAACGCCGGCCGCTGGCGGATGGTTCCGTTTTATGGTGTGAGTTTCCGGCTGCGGCGCCGTTCCGCCCGCGCAGGGTATCTGGCGGCAAGCTTCCGCCGGGCGGCTGTGGCGCACCGGAATTCGGCACGAATTCCGGCCCGGAAATCAGGTGATTTCCGGATCGTTTCCCGCGCCGGGAAACGGCTGCCGGGCCCAGCGTTACAGGTTCTTGGTCATCAGGATGTAGTTTTTGCGCGGCTGGAAGCGAGTGCGCAGGTAGAGCCGCTGTGCGGTCTCGTTCTCCCGGTCGACTTCCAGATGCAGGGCGCGCATGCCGGCGGTGGCCAGCGATTTCGGCAGCTCGGTCAGCACTTCGGTAGCGATGCCGCGGCTGCGCACGGCGGGGCGGATGTAAAGCTCATCGACAAATCCGTCCATGCCGCCGAACTCCACTGACCAGCCGAAGGTGATCACGATATAACCGATCGGCGCCCGGGTTGGGCCGATCAGGTAGACCGCGCCATAGGGGTGGCCGTTCAGCAGCGGCTCGATCCCGGCGCGGCGGTGCTCGTCGCTGCTCTCCAGCCCGGATTCGGCATGGAAGGCGGCGACCAGCGCGAGCACGGTGTCCAGGTGTTCGGGCTTGGCAAGGTGCAGGGCGGCGCTCATAGGCGGGCGAGCCTTTCGGTCAGAAGGTGAAAGAAGCCGTCCGCGTCCGCGTCGCCGATGAACAGGGCATTGGGTGTGCGGTTGGTGACCCCCCACCAGTCGGCAACGGTCATGCCGAGAGTGAGATCGGAAGATGTTTCGATTTCCACATTCACATGGCGGCCGGAGAACAGCTCCGGTTTGAGCAGCCAGGCGATGACGCAGGGATCATGCAGCGGGCCGCCTTCGGAGCCGTATTTCTCCACATCGAAGCGTTCGAAGAAGTCGAGCATTTCGGCGGTGAAATGGCCGGCGCGGGTATCGAGGGCGCGGATCGCCTCGACACGCGGCTTGGTCGCCAGAACCTTATGCGTCACATCAAGCGGCATCACGGTGATCGGTGCGCCGGATCTGAACACGATTTCAGCGGCTTCCGGGTCAACATAGATGTTGAATTCTGCCGCTGGGGTGATGTTGCCCACCTCGAAATAGGCGCCGCCCATCATCACGATCTCCTGCACCCGTTCGATGATGTCGGGCGCGGTATTGAAGGCGGCGGCGATATTGGTGAGCGGACCCAGGGTGCAGAGGGTGACGGTGCCCGGATCATGCTCCCGCAGCCTTTCGATGATGAAATCGACGCCGTGGCCCTCGGCGAGCGGCATCTGCGGTTCCCACAGCTCCGGGCCGTCGAGTCCGGTCTGGCCGTGCACATGTTCCGCGGTGATCAGCGGCCGGGAAAGCGGCGCCTTGCTGCCCGCAAATACGGCTACATCCGTGTGGCCTGCGGCCTCGCAGACGATGCGGGCGTTCTTGCTGGTCAGCTCCAGCGGCACATTGCCCGCGACACAGGTGATGCCGAGCAGGTCCAGCTCCTCAGGGCTGGCCAGCGCCAGCAGGATGGCGACGGCATCATCCTGGCCCGGATCGGTGTCGATGATGATTTTCCTGGCGCTCATGGCTGTCTCCGCAAATCGTGAGCCACGAGACTACGCGCAGTTCAGCCGGGATTGAACCGCCGTCAGGCAAGCCCGTGCAAATTTCCCGAATTTTTCTGCGACGGAAGTTTGCTGCTGTGGCGTTTGCTTCCTATGGTCTGATTACGCAGCGTCACGGGCGGGGCGGCCCGCAGGCGGGAGCGGTTTTTCGGCCCGGATCCAGGGCGTTAAGTGTACGGCGCGGTTTGCCACAAAAAGCATAGTTCTGAATTTTGAGGGAAAACAAGACATGCCCAAAGAACCCAAAGTTGTTGGCGACATTCTGAAGGACAAGAAGATGACCGCCGCCTACATGGATTATTGCAAGCGGCGCTATTGCCTGAACGAGTTCATGTTCACCCAGAACAAGGGTAATCCGGAATCGCTGTGGACCCGCTACATGGACCAGAAGAAGGGCAAGGAGCCAGTCAACATCACCTCCAAGACCCATCTCGCCGCCAAGGCACTGGCCGACAAGGGCGACTTCAAGAACGGCGACTGGAAGAAGATCATTGCGGCCGGCAAGGATGAGGTCGTGAAGATGCTGAACAAGGATGTGATGGGGTTCACCGGCAGCGATGAATACAAGAAATACGTCGCCGAAAACGGCATGGGCGATCCCAAGAAGGCGGCCAAGTTGCTGGGTATCACTGACGTGAAAAAGCTGAAAGACGTGATGGTCAACGTCGCGGTTGATGACAAGAAGACCGCCGAGAAGCTGTGGAAAGAGCTGGCGAAAAAGGAAAAGATCATCGAGGACTACAAGGCGATGTCCTCGGCCCTGAAAAAGGCAAGCCTGGTCTGATCCCGGAACCGGCGGGACCCGGCGGCGGGGCCGCCGGGATTTGAGTATTTGGGGAAAGATGAAGATGCGGGGCGCGCTCAGGCGCGCTCGTCCGCTTTCACCGCATCCCAGAGCGCGTCCATTTCCGCCAGATCGCTGTCCTCGGGGCGTTTGCCGCGGGCGGCGAGCTTGGCTTCGACGCCTTCGAACCGGCGGGTGAATTTGGCGTTGGCGCGGCGCAGGGCGGCTTCGGGTTCGACCCCCAGGTGGCGGCCGAGGTTGGCCATCACAAACAGCAGGTCGCCGAATTCCTCTTCGACGTCCGCATGGGAGAGGGTGTCGCGGGCCTCGACCAGCTCGGCGCATTCCTCGGTGATCTTGGCGATGACATTGTCGGCAGAGGGCCAGTCAAAGCCGACGCGGGCGGCGCGCTTCTGCAGCTTGTAGGCGCGCAACAGGGCGGGCAGGCCGACGGCAACGCCATCCAGCGTGCCCTTCTGCGCCTTGCCGGCGCGCTCGGCGGCCTTGATCGCCTCCCAGTCGCGGGTCTGCTGTTGGGCTGATTTCTCGCGGCTTTCGTCGCCGAAGACATGCGGGTGGCGCGAGACCATCTTGTCCGACATCGTCCTGACCACGTCCTGGAACGTAAAGTGTCCGGCCTCCTTTGCCATCTGGGCGTGGAAGACGGATTGGAACAGCAAATCGCCCAGTTCTCCCTTCAGCTCATCCCAGGCTTCGCGCTCGATCGCGTCGGCAACTTCGTAAGCCTCTTCAATGGTGTAGGGGGCGATGGTGGCGAAATCCTGTTCGATATCCCAGGGGCAGCCGGATTGCGGATCGCGCAGGCGCGCCATGATCTCCAGGAGCCTTTCAATGCCCGCGGTTTCGTCGTGGATCAGGTCTGTTTCTTGCATTGCGGCTGCTCATTTTCCGGTGTCAGATGCATCATCCCGAGTCTGGAGCAGGAGTCCACCCCAATGCCCGTAGTGAACCGTATTGCCGATTACGCCGGGGAGATGAAGGCCTGGCGGCGGCATCTGCACCAGATCCCGGAGCTGGCGCTGGACTTGCCCAAGACCGCCGCCTTTGTGGCGGAGCGGCTGCGGGAGTTCGGGGTCGATGAGCTGCATGAAGGGATCGCGCAGACCGGGATGGTGGCGATCATCAACGGGCAGGGGGAGGGTCCGACAATCGGGTTGCGCGCAGATATGGACGCGCTGCCGATCCCGGAGGAGACCGGGGTGGAGTATGTCTCCGGCCACGCGGGCAACATGCACGCCTGCGGCCACGACGGGCATACAACGATGCTGCTGGGGGCGGCGAAATACCTGGCGGAGACGCGGAACTTCAAGGGCCGGGCGGCGCTGATCTTCCAGCCTGCCGAGGAAGCGATCGGCGGTGCCCGCATCATGGTGGAAGAAGGCATCATGGAGCGCTTCGATATCGGTGAGGTCTATGCGTTGCACAATGCGCCGGGCCTGCCTGTCGGGCATTTCCTGACCACGCCGGGGGCGCTGATGGCGGCGGTTGATACCTTCCACATTCATATTCAGGGGGTCGGCGGCCACGGTGCCATGCCGCATGAGACCCGTGACCCGGTGATGGCGGCCTGTGGCATGGCCCAGGCGATCCAGACTATCGTGTCGCGCAATCACCATACGCTGGAGGATCTGGTGGTCTCCGTCACCCAGATCCATACCGGCAGCACCGACAACGTGATCCCGGACACTGCCTATATCAACGGCACCGTGCGCACCTTTAACCCGGAAGTGCAGAAGATGGTGATGCGGCGGATGAAGGAGATCGTGGCGGGGCAGGCGGCGAGTTATGGCGTTGAGGCGGAACTGGATTATGAGATTGGCTATCCGGCCACATACAACGACGCGGAGAAGACCGCCTTTGCCGTCGATGTGGCCAAGGAGATCTCGGGCGAGGCCAATGTGGAGCCGGACGGCGGTCGCGAGATGGGGGCGGAGGATTTCGCCTATATGCTGCAGGCGCGGCCGGGCTCCTACCTGTTCCTGGGGCAGGGGGACACTGCCGGGCTGCATCACCCGAAGTATGACTTCAATGACGAGATTTCGCCGGTGGGTGCCTCCTTCTTTGCCCGGCTGGTGGAGCGGGCGCAGCCGGTGAGCGGGTAAGGCCTCGGAGCAGATGACAGGGGCCTGCGCAGCGGGTATTTGATCAAAAAACTGAATTCTCACAACAGGGACGTACCGCCATGGCACTCGAAGACGCAAAGCACATGATCGATCACGCCTTCACCCGCGAGGATCTGAAGGGGCTGAGTTTCGAGATCACCTTTGGCGGGGCGGCGTCCTTCCTGCGCCGCAAGTACACCAAGGACCTGACCGGCGTGGATATTGCCGTCACCGGCATTCCGTTCGACCAGGCGGTGACCAACCGGCCCGGCACCCGGCTGGGGCCGCGGGCGATCCGCGAGGCGTCTGCCCTGCAGAGCCCGGATGAGCCCTATGGCTGGCCGCATAAGCCGCTGAGCACGCTGGCGATTGCGGATTACGGCGACATGGCCTTTGACCATGCCAATGTGCCGGAGTTCCCGGCAGCCGTGACCGAGCATATCCGCGGTATCCTGGCCGCGGATGCGGCCTCGGTCGTGCTGGGCGGGGATCACTATATAAGTTTTCCGGTCCTGAAAGCCTATGCGGAGAAATACGGGCCGGTTTCGCTGCTGCAGTTCGACGCCCACACAGACACCTGGCCGGATGACAACATGGACCGGGTGGATCATGGCACCATGTTCTATAAGGCCGTGAAGACGGGGATCGTGGATCCCAAGACCTCCGTCCAGGTGGGGATCCGCACCACCAATGAGGATACGCTGGGGGTCAATATCATCGACGCACCCACGGTGCATGAGATCGGGCCGGTTGAGACCGCGCGGCGGATCAAGGAAATCCTTGGCGACCGTCCCACATACCTGACCTTTGACATCGACTGTCTGGACCCGGCCTATGCCCCCGGCACCGGCACACCGGTCTGGGGCGGGCTGACCTCGGCGCAGGCCGCGCGCATCCTGCGGGAGATTGCCGGCATCAATATCAAGGGCGGTGACGTGGTGGAGGTCTCTCCCCCCTTTGACACAACCGGCGCAACTGCTATTGCCGGGGCACATGTGGCGACGGAGATCATCTGCCTTCTGGGCTGGAACATGAGAGACAATGACTGACTTCAATCAACCGATCAGCGGAAATGACCTGGCCCGGTTCTCGGGTCCGAACACCTTTATGCGGCTGCCGCAGGCAACCTCGCTGGACGGGTTGGATGTTGCGGTTCTGGGCGTTCCGATGGATATCGGCACCTCCTGGCGGTCGGGCACCCGCTTTGGTCCCAAGCAGATCCGCTCCGAAAGCGCGATGCTGCGGCCCTACAACATGGCCACCGGCGCGGCGCCGTTCGACAGCCTGAACATTGCCGATATCGGCGATCTGGCGATCAACACCTTTTCGCTGCCGGATTCGCTGAGGATCATTCAGGAGAGCTTTGACGCGATCCTGTCGGGCGGGGTGATCCCGGTGGCGATGGGCGGCGATCATTCGATCACCCTGCCGATCCTGCGCGCCATTGCCAGGAAATACGGCCCCGTGGCGCTGGTGCATGTGGACGCCCACGCCGACGTCAACGATGAGATGTTCGGCGAGCGCGAGACCCATGGCACCGTTTTCCGCCGCGCTTTTGAGGAAGGGCTGATCGTCCCGGACAAGACCTATCAGATCGGCATCCGCGGCACCGGCTATGCGGCAACCGATTTCACGGAGGCGCAAAGCTGGGGCTTCCAGCACTTCCCGGCGCAGGAGCTGTGGGGGCGGCAGCTGCACCAGATGGGTGCGGAAATTCGCCGCGATATCGGCAATAGGCCGGTCTATGTGACCTATGATATCGATAGTCTGGACCCGGCCTATGCGCCGGGCACCGGCACGCCGGAAATCGGCGGGCTGACAACGCCGCAGGCGCTGGAGCTGATCCGGGCGCTGAAGGGGGTCAACATTGTGGGTTGCGACCTGGTGGAGGTGTCGCCGCCTTATGATCCTTCGGGCAACACGGCTTTGGTGGGTGCAAACCTGCTCTATGAGCTGCTGTGCGTGCTGCCGGGCGTGGCAACGAGATAAGCGGTCCGGCCTCAAGCGAATAGGCCGGGGGAGGGCCGCGCAGGGAGGAGGCAAGGCTTGACCTTGAAACCGCAATGAAGCGGCTGATGCTGTTTGGCTGGCTGCTGCTGGCCGCCGTTGTCGCCGGGCTGGGCTTTGTCCGCCTGGCGCCAAGCGATCCGCTGGACTGGAACACCCAGCCGGAGTTCACCGAGGACAAGGAATTCCGCGGCGGCGTGTTCCGGGTGGTGCGCACCGGGCCGGACGGGCTGGAGCGGTTCCACCGCATCGCCAGCCATGCCCCGCGCACCAGCGTGCTGGCGGGCGGCCCGGACGACGGGATGGTGACCTATATCACCCGCACCCAGGTGCTGGGCTTTCCCGATTACACCACTGCGGCGCAGGACGGGGATCTGCTGAAGGTCTACGCCCGCCTGCGGTTCGGCCGATCCGACCTGGGGGCCAACAAGGAGCGGATCAACGGCTGGCTGGCGGCGATGGAAGAGGCCTCGCAGGAAGCCTCGGCCAGCGAGTGACCGGGGGGTGTGCTCCCGCCTGTTCGCGGGCTTTTGGAAAAAGCCCCTCACAGTTGGGCCGGGCGCCGCGCTGGGCGCGGCGCTGGCTCTTTCGCCTGCGGCGAATGAGCCTTTGGTCTGCTGAGAAGCGCATCAGGTGCAGGGCTGGCCCTGAAGACGCCATTCCGATTGTGCTTTGCCTTGCCGCGCCGAGGGCAAGCCGCGCGTGCGCGCGGTGGCTGCGCCACCCTTGACCCGGCTGCGCTCTCAGAAAACACTCCAAGAATGCGAATAAACCCAAGGGTGGCAAAGGTGGAAGAAGTCTCTGCCATCCGATGAGGGGAGGCCTGACCGAAATTCTACCGGTTTGAATGATGGTGATGAATCCTGGGCGCACCTCGGGTGCCAAGAGGTCCGGCGCCAGTTGGAATGCGCCCAGCGAAGGAGGGGAATGCCAGTTGGATTATATTGCAGTGCTCGATCTTGGTGACGGGCGGCGGATACACTGCAGGGGTGTTGAGGCGGCAAAATCCAAGTGGGCTCAGCACTACTCTCGCATCGGTGACGCTACCATCGACGTTTTCTATCCGATCAGTTTGGGCGGCGTGGTGGTGACCTACCGCTACGATGGCGAGCTGGAAAAATGGGTGAAGTCAAAATGAGGCGGTTGCAGGGCTTCTGTTTCTCCCTGAATTAACTGTGACGCTGTTGGGTCGTCATAATTCAGAGCTGGGGCAGCTCTGAGGAGATGCCAGAAAGGCCGGGCAGCGGCTCCAGCGACGCCGACAGGCAGCTGCTTTGCACCTCGCGCCACACCGGCACGTTCAGGGACATCTGGCATTGCGCCATGAACATGCGGCCGTCCACCTGGAGGCAGCGCAGCTCGCCCAGTTCGACCCGGGCGCCGGACTTGTCGGTGCAGTAGCAGTCGATGGTCTTGCCGCCCGGTCCGGTCACATCTGCCAGGGCGCTGCCGGAAACGGTCATGACAATGGAAACGACAAGGGCACTGGCATGTTTCATGGCTCTAGCATATCACATGGGGGTGAAATGGCCAAAACATGAACAGCAATAGGCGCGCCCATGGTCCCCGAAGAACGGCTGGAACAGATCCTGCAGCGGTTTCAGTATCTTGAAGCCGCGATGGCGGACGGTGCCGGGGGCGGGGATATTGCCGCGCTGGCCAAGGAATATTCCGATCTGCGGCCGGTGGCAGAACAGATCGGCACCTACCGCAAGCTGCTGAGCGATCTTGAGGAGGCCGAGCTGATGCTGTCGGATCCGGACATGAAGGATCTGGCCGCTGAGGAGATCCCGGCGCTGAAGGCGGCGATCCCCGAGGCCGAGCACGCGCTGCAGCTGGCCCTGCTGCCCAAGGATGCGGCGGACAGCCGTCCGGCGATGCTGGAGATCCGGCCCGGGACGGGGGGCGATGAGGCGGCTCTGTTTGCCGGGGATTTGCTGCGCATGTACCAGCGCTATGCCGAAGGGCAGGGCTGGAAATTCGACATCATCGAGGAGCAGGCCACAGAATTGGGCGGCATCAAGGAGGTGGTTGCCCATATCAAGGGGGAGAATGTCTTTGCCCGGCTGAAGTATGAATCCGGCGTGCACCGGGTGCAGCGGGTGCCTGCGACCGAGAGCGGCGGGCGCATTCATACCTCGGCAGCCACGGTGGCGGTGCTGCCGGAGGCCGAGGACGTGGATATCCAGATCGACCCCAACGACCTGCGTATCGATACCATGCGGTCTTCCGGCGCGGGGGGGCAGCATGTGAACACCACCGACTCGGCGGTGCGGATCACGCACCTGCCTACGGGTATCGTGGTGACAAGCTCGGAGAAGTCCCAGCACCGCAACCGCGAGATTGCCATGCAGGTGCTGAAAACGCGGCTCTATGACATGGAGCGGCAGCGGATTGACAGCGAACGCTCGGCGGACCGGGCGAGCCAGGTGGGCTCGGGCGACCGCTCGGAGCGGATCCGCACCTACAACTTTCCGCAAGGCCGCATGACCGATCACCGCATTAACCTGACGCTCTACAAGCTGGATCAGGTTATGGGCGGCGACCTGGAGGAGATCATCGACGCATTGACCGCCGACAATCAGGCGCGGCTGCTGGCAGAGATGGGGCAGTGAGCATGGCAGAGACCGCGGCACAGGCGATGGCAGCAGCAACGGCACGGCTGCGGGCGGCAGGGGTTCAGGACCCGGCGCGGGATGCGCGGGTGCTTCTGGCTCACGCGGCCCGCATCGAGGCCAGCCGGGTGACGCTGATCGCCCCCGAGGAACTGGCGCCGGAAGTGGCCGAGCGCTATGAGCAGCTGATCGCGCTGCGGGCGGTGCGGGTTCCGGTCTCGCATCTGATCGGCGAGCGGGAGTTCTATGGCCGCCGTTTCAAGGTCTCGCGCGATGTGCTGGACCCGCGGCCCGAGACCGAGATCCTGATCGAGGCGGCGCTGGCGGAGCCCTACAGCCGGGTTCTGGACCTTGGCGTCGGCTCCGGCTGCATCCTGGTGACGCTGCTGGCGGAACGGCAGGAGGCGACCGGGCTGGGGGTGGACATCAGCGAGGCGGCCTGTCTGCAGGCCAGCGCCAATGCGGTGCTGCACCGGGTTCAGGCGCGTGCCGATATCCAGCAGTCGGACTGGTTCGAGGGGGTCGAGGGGCAGTTCGACCTGATCGTCTCGAACCCGCCCTATATCGCGCTGGAGGAGATGGAAGACCTGTCGGCGGAGGTGCGCGGGCATGAGCCGGGCATTGCGCTGACCGATGGCGGCGACGGGCTGGGAGCCTACCGGCGGATTGCGGCGCAGGTGGCTGAACACCTGGCGCCGGGCGGCCGGGTTCTGCTGGAAATCGGCCCGACGCAGGGCCCGGCGGTCAGTGCGCTGCTGGAAGCGGCGGGGCTCAGCGGCATCGCCGTGCTGCAGGATCTGGACGGCCGCGACCGGGTGGTGCGGGCACAATCCGGGGCAAAGAGCAGCATTTGACGCGGAAATTCGCGATTTCGAAAGAAAAAACACAGAAAATACTATTGTGCCCCTTGTCTGGGGCTTCGTAAAATGGTTACTCAGAGGCAGCCGCTTGAGGAGAACGCTCTGCAAGCCTTCCCGCGGCATCAAGCCCAAAAAAGCTGATGATCCGGCGCTGAGGCGCGCACGATTGGGTCTACGGCGCATTAACTCAAGGCTGACGTTAGGCAGATGAGATCGTCCAAATCACGTTCACGTTCCAAGTCGAACCGGAACCGTCCCAATGGCGCCAATGTTGTCAACCGCGTGTTTGACAGCTCCGGTCCCGAAGGCAAGGTGCGCGGAACGCCGCAGCAGATCATCGACAAGTACAACCAGCTGGCCCGCGACGCGCAGCTGAGCAATGACCGGGTTGCTGCGGAAAACTTCCAGCAGCACGCCGAGCATTATCTGCGCATGCTCAATGAAGCACAGCGCGAAATCGAGGCGCGCCGCGAGGAGCAGGAGCGGCAGAACCGCGAACGCCAGGCCGAGCGCGACCGCGAGCGTGCCGAGCGGCTGGAGCGCCAGGAGCGTGAGGCCGCGGCGGCTGCTCCAGCGGCGGATCCGGCAGGCTCTCCGCAGCCCGAGGTGATCGACCCGCGCGGCGACAACGGCAATGGCGCCGACAGCGGCCTGGTCGAGACCCCGGAAAGCCAGGCAGCGGCCCCGGCGGACGCTCCGGCTGAGGCGGCCCCGAAAAAGGCTCCGGCCCGCAAGCCGCGGACCCGCAAGCCCGCAGCCAAGGCCGAGGATGCGGCTCCGGCTGGGGACGGCGATGCAGAGGCCAAGCCCGCGCCGAAGAAGACCACCCGCCCGCGTGCCAAGCCCAAGCCCAAGACCGAAGACGGTCCTGCGGAAGCGGCTGAATAAGCGGCCCAATTTCCTATGAACAAAGACCCCCGGAGCCTATGGCCCCGGGGCGTTTTTACTTGTTGAAGTGACGCTGCGGGGGCAATCCGGATCTTGGTGCTTTCGCTACCAGTAAACTGGATTGTTCAGGGCCTCGATACACATTGATGGGCCGCGCAGGGGCGCAAGCTCTCCGCCGTTGAGCGGCTGAGCCTGCCAACCTTCCGGGAACCGCAGCGGCACAGGGGATGCGGCTTGCGCCTCGGTTATCTGGCGGAAGCCAACCTTGCTGTAATAAGCGGGATCGCCGTAAGTCACGGCGACGTCGGCGCCCTTGTTGCGGATCTCATTCAGCCCGTGCCTCAGCAGAGCCTGCCCGATCCCCTGCTTTTGCCGGCTGGTTGCGACGGCAACAGGCGACAGGATGAACACCGTGCGGCTGTCCTGATCGTAGCGCAGCCGTGAAAAGATGATGCAGCCGATGAGCGTGCCGCCGTCCCAGGCCGAATAGACGAAAAAGTCCTGTTCCGGTGTTTTGGTGAAGATATCGCTGACGAGGCCCGCGATCAGATCGCCTTCGGCGTCCCCCTCCGAGTCGGCGAAAACCGCCCGGAAAAGGCTGATGATCCCGCTGGTGTGGCCGCGGTACTCTGATGAAAACTTCATCTGCTGCTCCTGTCCCTGGTGGCTGGCTGCTGCACGCACCATAGGCGCTCAGAGGGGCGGGCGGTCAAGCTCCGCAGCGGCTGGACCCTGGATGGTCACGCCTCGTGGCCCAGCACCCGCAGGTAGCGGCGGACTGCCTCCGGGAAGCCCAGCATCAGCGCATCGGCGGTAAGAGCGTGGCCGATGGAGACTTCGGCCAGATCGGGAATGGCCTGGCGCAGGGCGGGCAGGTTGTCCACGGTCAGGTCGTGGCCTGCGTTCATCATCAGGCTCCCAAGGGCGCGGGCGGCGTTTGCGGTGGCTGTGATTTTGTCCAATTCGCGGGCCGTCGCATCTGAATCGCTCTGGTCAGCGTAGGGGCCAGTGTAGAATTCGATCCGGTCGGCGCCTGCTTGCCGCGCAAGTTCCGGATCGGCGGGGTTTGCGTCCACGAAATAGGAAACCCGGATTCCGGCCGCTTTGAACTCCTCAGCGATGGGCAGGAGCATGCCGCCATCCGCGGCGAAATCCCAGCCGTGATCAGAAGTGGATTGCTCCGGCGTGTCAGGCACCAGCGTCACCTGATGCGGTTTGTTCTCCAGCACCAGGTCGATGAAGTGGCGGGTCGGGTAGCCTTCGATGTTGAACTCCGCCTGCGGGAATTCCTCGGCGATCAGGCGTGAGAGATCCGGCACATCGGAGAAACGGATGTGGCGTTCATCCGGGCGCGGATGGACGGTGATGCCATGGGCCCCGGCCTCCAGGATTGCGCGGGCGATGTCGATCAGGTTGGGCCAGGGCACCTCGCGCCGGTTGCGCAGATAGGCAACGGCGTTGACGTTCACGGACAGCAGGGTCGGGCGGGGCGTAACCGGTTGGGTCATCGGGAAATCAGGCTCCGGCAAGGAATTCGGGAAGGGGCTCAGGCCTTGGCCAGTTCGCGGGCCAGCGCGCAGAAGGCCTCCAGGCTGACCTGTTCGGCGCGCTCGGTCGGCGGGATGCCGGCGGCGGTCAGATGCGCCTCGATATCGGGGGAGATACCCTTGAGCGAGGCGCGCAGCATCTTGCGGCGCTGGTTGAAGGCTGCGGCGACCACGCGGGACAGGATCGCGGCATCGGCCGGGAAGCGCGGCTCGGGCAGGGCGTCCAGATGCACCACGGCGCTGGAGACCTTGGGCGGCGGGGTGAAGGCGCCAGGCGGCAGCGACAGCACGATGCGGACATCAGCCCGCCACTGGGCCAGGATCGCCAGGCGGCCATAGGCCTTGGAGCCGGGCTGCGCCACGATGCGCTCGGCCACCTCGCGCTGGAACATCAGGGTGAGGCTCTGCCAGAACGGCGGCCATTCCTTGGGCGTCAGCCAGCGGACCAGCAGCTCAGTGCCGACGTTATAGGGCAGGTTGGCGGCGATGCGGATCGGCGGTGTCAGATACTCGAGCGGGTCGATTTCCAGAGCGTCGCCGTTGATCACCTCAAAGCGGCCCGGATAGGCCTCTGCGATCTCTTGCAGCGCGGGCAGGCAGCGGCTGTCCTTCTCCACCGCCAGCACCCGGCGGGCGCCCTCGGCAAGCAGCCCGCGGGTGAGGCCGCCGGGGCCGGGACCGATCTCCAGCACGTCGCAGCCGGTGAGGTCGCCTGCCTGGCGGGCGATCTTGGCGGTCAGGTTCAGGTCCAGGAGGAAGTTCTGGCCCAGCGATTTACGGGCGGACAGCTGATGCTTTGCGATCACTTCGCGCAGAGGAGGGAGGGAGTCGATGGCGCTCATGTCATCTGTACCTTGGGACATGGCGCGGGCCGTGCGCCAGAATTTTCATGCCTCCGGCGGGGATATTTCCCGCCAGAAGAAGATTCAAGTGCTGGCGGCCATGGCTTGCGCCAGCTTCAGGGCCTCGATCAGGCTGGAGGGGTTGGCCCGGCCGGTGCCCGCGATGTCGAAGGCGGTGCCGTGGTCGGGCGAGGTGCGGATGAAGGGCAGGCCCAGGGTCACGTTGACGCCGCGGTCGAAATCCAGCGTCTTGATCGGGATCAGCGCCTGGTCGTGGTACATGCAGACGGCCGCGTCGTAGCGGGCGCGGGCAGCGGCATGGAACATCGTGTCGGCGGGATGCGGGCCGGTGATGTCCAGCCCCTCGTCCCGCATCTGGCCGACCAGACCGTTGATCCAATCGAGCTCCTCGGACCCCATGGCGCCGCCTTCGCCCGCGTGCGGGTTGAGGCCCGCGACAGCGATGCGGGGCGACGCGATGCCGAACTGCTCTCGCAGGCCGGCAGCGGTGATCTCAACGGTTTCGCGCAGGAGCTCAGGGGTCAGTACCTTGGGCACGTCCGCAAGCGCGATGTGGATGGTGGCAGGCACCACTCTCAGCTGCTCGCTGGCGAGCATCATCACCACGCGGTCCCGGCCTGCAAGTGACGCGAGGAATTCGGTATGGCCGGGGTAGGCAAAGCCTGCACCGTCAATCAGCGCCTTCTTGTGGATGGGGGCGGTGCAGACTGCAGAGGCTTCACCTTGCTGGACCAGCCGCACGGCGGTTTCGATGGATTGGATGACTCCGGCGGCGTTGGCCGGGTCGGCAGTGCCCTTGGCCGCGCTGCCGCCGAAGGCGAGGGGCAGCACCGGGAAGTGGTCCGCGCAAGCTGCCGCAGCCTCTGCCGGGGCGGCAATTTCCTTGACCGGGGTGCCAGCGGGAAGGTGGCGCGGGTCGCCGATCCAGAAGAACGGGCAGGCGGCGCGCAGGGTTTCCCAGGCCTTGACGGCGATTTCCGGGCCGATGCCTGCGGGCTCGCCGCAGCTCAGTGCAATGGGCCCGGGCTTGCTCATTTGACGTCGATCCGCGCATCCGCGCGCAGCTGTTCCAGGTAGCTGTCAACCAGAGAGGTCATGCGCTGCGCCGCCAATGCATTGGCGACAGTTTCGCGGTTGGCGCCTTCGCCGAGGTCGGCGGTGCGGCCGCAGAGCATCAGCACCATCAGGGTCTGGCCGTTGTTGCGGGTCAGCGCGGTGGAGGTTTCACCCGGATCCAGCTTGGCCAGTTCCAGCGCGATATCGCTGGGGATCTCCGAAGGCGGCAGGCTTTCAACCGCCAGAACCGACGGATCCTGGCCCTGTGCCAGACCATAGAAGTCTTCGCAGGTGTCGACACTGTTCACCACCTTCTGCGCAGCAGCCAAAGCTTCGGGCGTGCGCCCGCCGGGCAGGAAATAGGTGGCATATTCAATGGCGGTGTAGCGCGGGGCGGCGCCTTCCACCTCGCGCAGGCCGCGCATCTGGAACAGCGCCACGGCGCCCTGCAGCGGCAGCGGCTCGGAAATCTCGCCCGGTTGCAGTGCCAGCACAACCTCCTGCAGCTGCGGCGGCAGCTTGGTCAGCGGCATCCAGGGCAGGCGTCCGCCGTCGCTACGGCTGCCCGCCGCCGAATACTGGGCGGCAGCGGCGGAGAAACTGTCATAGCCTTTGAGCTGGGCGACCTGCTCCACCAGTTCCTCGACCTGGGCGGCGTTCTGGTCGTTGACCGGGACGATGAATTCGCTCAGCAGCACCTGGACGCTGCCGGTGCCCGCCGTGCCCATGGCGCGGTCGATCTCTTCCGGCGTGGGACGGGCGCGGGACAGGAAGCGGGCGCGGGTGTACTCGCGCCAGCCCAGCCCGACCTTGGTGAAATCGCGCAGCGTCTGCGGCGCAACGCCCTGCTGCTGCAGCGCGGTGAGGAAATCGTTGAGCGACAGGTTGGCGCGCCCGGCCAGTTCTTCCATGCCCGCTGTGATGTCTTCTTCGCTGAGTTCAATCCCGGCCTGCTGCAGCACGTCCAGCTTGAGGCGGTCGTTGATCAGCTCTTCGCGGGCGGTTTCCAGCGGATCGCCGGGCACCCGCAGCGCCGCCTGGAAGCGGGCGCGCTGTTCCAGCTCGTAACGGGTGATGACCTGGTCGTTCACGGTGATCGCCGGGGCAAAGAGGTTCTGCGCGCCCGCGGGCAGACCGCTCCAGGCCAGCCCCGCGGCCAGGGCCAGCGCGGCCGCAGTTCTGAGAGCACGGGAAAGGAAAGGAGCCGGGAACCGGGTATTCACGTCTTGCTGCATGACCGCCTGTACTGTTTGCTGCCGCTTTTTACGGAAAATCCGCTCAGCGAGATGGTAAAGCCGAAATCCGTTGTCGGCTCAACACTTGTTGTTGAGGTATAGCGGCGGTTGACCGAAACGTCGACCGTCACGCATTCGTTGCTGTACGCCACGCCGAGGCCCGCGCGGGTGGCTTGGGCGCCGGCGATGTCATACCGCAGCCGGGCGCTGGCAGACCAGTTGGGGTTGATGTCATAGCGACCGTCAACCCACAGCTCCGAGCTTTCCTCATCCCGGTCCTCGTCCGGGTCAGTGCCCAGCCACAGGTAGGTGCCGGCAAGGCTGGAACGGCCGGTGTGCCATTCGCCGCGGAATTCGGCCTTGGAGAAATTGAGCGAACCGTTCAGCAGGCCGCGGGTGGAGATCGCCAGGCTGTCGCCGTATTTGATCTGGCCTGCGAGCAGGATGTCCGAGGTGGTGCCGCCCAGCCCCGAGCTCTTGGTGAACCGGTCGTCGCCGTCGCTGCGCAGCACCTGGCCCGCGGTGGCATAGGCCTGCCAGCCGGTGGGCGCGTAGCGGGCCCAGTTGGCGCCGTAGACCAGGGTCAGCCCGTCTTCGCGGGCATCGGTTGAGGGGAAGCGCGACAGCGACAGCAGGTTGCCCTGGTCGAATTCGACAAAGCGGCTTTCCTCGCTGACCACGTCGCCGCCGCCCTCGTCGCGCCAGCCCAGCTGCAGGATTGGCTCCAGATACTGGCTGGCGCCGCCGGCTTCGCGTCGGCTCATCGGCAGGCGCAGGGTGAGCGCGCTGCGCGGAGTGAGGCGGGTGACTTCTTCGGTGAAGAAGGCGTCGTCGTAGGCGCGGAAGGCATCGCCTGCGGCGCCAATTTCCCATTCCGCGAGGATGCCGTAGCCCAGGCGCCAGCTGCGGCGCCAGTCGACATCGGCGGTCAGCCGGGACAGGTCGCGGCCGTTGCTGTCGGTGGCGGTGGCCTCGACGCTGGAGCTGCGGTGGTGGCCGTGGCCCTGCAGCGTCAGCCGCAGCTCACCACCGGTGAGGGCCGGAAAATACCGGGTCTGATAAAAGGCCTCGGCAATGCCGGAAGGGATGTCGCTCTGCTCCTCGCTGTCGCGCAGGGTCTTGTAGTGGGTAAGCGAGGTCCGGAACAGGCTGTCGCGCTTGGACCGCGTAAGCACCGCCTCGGACCGCAGGCGGTCCAGGTCGGGCAGGCCGTAGTCGGCGACATAGGCGTCGTCCGAGACCGCCTTGACGTCGAAGGTGAAGCGGAAGTCGCGCGGCAGGTCGAACTGGCCTTCGCCAAAGAGATAACCGCGGTCCTCGCCGGAGAACAGGTCATCGCGGGTATAGGCGCCGTTGAATTCGATCCTGCCGCGGCGGAACGCCTGGCGGTAGCGCACATCCAGCGTCTGGGTGCTGGAGGAGATATAGGGGGCCAGCGTCAGGTCGCGGTGCGGGCCGAGGGTGAAGAAATACGGCACCTTCACCCCGGTGCCGAGGTTCGAGGTGGAGCGCACGGACGGCACCAGAAACCCGCTGGCGCGCTCCAGCGAGGGATCCGGCAGGCGGATCGCCGGGAAATAGAACACCGGCACATCCAGCACCCGCAGCTGGGCGCTCTCGAAATAGAGCTGGCGTTCCTGCTGGTCGTGGATCACCCGCTCGGCCCGGATCTGCCACAGCGGCGGGCGGCCGTCGTCGCAGACGTGGCAGGAGGTGACGGCGGTCTTGTACAACTGGGTGTAGCGGCCGCTGACCCGGGTCATCTGCAGCGAGGCCAGCTGCAGCTGCTGCTGGAACACCATGCGGGCGCCGGTCAGCAGGCCGTTGCGCAGGTCCTGGTCCAGCTCGGCGGCGTTGGCCAGGATGGTGATGTCGCCGTCCTGATCGATGCGGATCGGGCCTTCGATCTGCAGGGTGCCGGTGCTCTGGTCAAAGGTGATCTTGCGGGCGCGCAGCCGGATATTGCCCTGGAACGCCTCAACGTTGCCCTCGGCCACCAGGGTGCGGTCCGGGGTGATGAAGACCTGGTCGGCCACCAGCATCGCAGGCTGCGCCGGATCGGGCGGCACTGCGGTCTGCGCTTGCAGGTCAGGGGCTGTCAGCGCCAGCCAGGGCAGTACGGCGGAAAGAAGCAGCGCCCGGCGCAGATTACCCGTCTTCGGCATGGAGAAGCAGTCCCAAGGTCAACAATATTGCAGCGGCGGGCGGCGCCCAGGCGGCCAGCGCCACCGGGATTTGCCCGTTCTCGCCAAGGATTTGCGCGAAATTGCGGATGAAATAAAGCCCGAAACCCAGCAGCACCGCCATCAGCACCGCAAGGCCGGTGCCGCCAAAGCGCGCGTGCCGCATCGTGAAGGACGCGCCGACCAGCACCATGGCGATCAGGAACAGCGGCCGGGCCAGCTCTGCCTGATAGCGGACCTCATAGCGCTTGGTGGTAAAGCCGGCGGCAGAAAGCTCGCGGATGGTGGCGGGCAGGTCGTAGATCGAAATACCGCTGGAGGTGCCCAGCGTGTCGCGGATGCGGTCGGTGGTCAGCGTGGTCGGCAGCTGCAGCTCATCATGCTGGGCGGCGCCGGATTCCGGGTTGAGGCCGGCCGTGAGCGGCCAGGATTTGGCGTTGGTCAGGACCCAGTTGTTGCCGTCCAGCCGGGCGCTTTCGGCTGTGATGCGGCGCACCGGGCCGCCGCCGTTGGTATAGGCGTGGATCGAGACATCATACAGGGTGATGTCGGCGGCATCGCCGCTGTAGCCCTTGGCGTGAATGACCGACTGGCCGCGGGCGCCGCCCTGGCGCAGCCACAACCCTTCGCCGCTGAGCGACAGGGCGGAAGGGCCGCCATTGTGGTAGGTCTCAGCGAGATCCTGGTAGCGGTTGGCGGTGGCCGCCGCGATCGGGTTCAGCATGGTGACCGCCAGGCCGCCGATCGCGGCCGCCACCAGCACCGGCGCCGCCAGCGCCCGGATGCCGGAGCGTCCGATGGCGCGGGTCACCACCAGCTCGCTGCTGCGGGCGAGGCCGACAAACAGCACGATGGTGGTGAGGATCATGATCAGCGGCAGGAACTCGCTGAGCGCGGCCGGGATGTTCAGCAGGCTCAGGCCCACCAGCTGCGGCAGGCCGAGCCCGGCGCCTTCGAAGCGGCGGATCTGCTCGTTCAGGTCGATCAGCACCACCAGCGTCATCAGAACCGCGCAGATCACCAGAAACCATTGCAGGAAGCGGCGCGCGTAATAGAGATCCAGCTTCATGCGGAGGCCTCCTGCCGGATGCGCTTGGGCCGGGACGCCAGGATCAGGAAGATCAGCGCCACCGCAAGCCCCAAAAGGGTCGGCAGGTAGATCAGCGGCCACAGGCTGGGGTTCTCCAGCACCGGCTCCGACACGACGCCGCGCAGGCCCTCGACAAAGATCAGCACGACAAAGGCCAGGAAGGCCTGGCGCCAGACGCCGAAGCGGGAGAAGGTGCCCAGCATCAGTGTTGAAAACCCGATCATCGCCACCGCCACGCAGACCAGCGCACGGGCAAAGCGCAGGTGCAGCTCCTCTGCCTGGGCGCCTGCGGAATAACCGTCGGTGCGGGTGACGGCCTCTGTGGCGGTCATCAGCTCCAGGCTCGGGATGGCGCGGATGTTGCGGGCCGGGTTCTCAGCTTGTCGCGCCAGCGTGCTGATATCGTATGAAAAATCCGAAAAGAACGTGGTCGACAGCCGCTGCGTCGTGTGGTCCAGCCGCTGCGCCATGCCTTCCACCATGATCAGATGCGCGCTGCTCTCGTCGCGCACCAGAAAGGCGCGGGCACCGGTGTAGGTCACCGTCAGTTCCGGGTCGCGGCGGTCCGACAGGAAGACATCGTTCAGGGTGCCGTCCGGGTCGATCTGGCGGATATAGAAGGTGACGCCATCCGCCGGGTGCAGGAAGTCGCCCTCGCTCAGCAGCTTGGCGGTGATGTTGCGGGAGACCTCGCTTTCGCGCTCTTCCAGCTGGCTGATCGAGGCGGGCAGCAGATAATGGGTCAGCGCCGACATCATCAGCGCGGTAATGACGCCAAAGGCCAGGGCAGGCCGCGCCATCTGCCAGGGGCTGGTGCCGGTGGCGCGCAGCACCGTCAGTTCGCTCTCGCTGTTGAGCCGGTTGGTGACCCAGACCGAGGCACCAAAGGCGGCAATCGGCAGCACCATGCGGATCAGGTTCGGCAGGGTGAGAGCGGTGAATTCCAGAAACACCAGTGCCGACTGGCCATTGCCGATCAGCCGGTCGAACAGCACGACGGCCCGGTTGACCCAGAACACGGCCACCAGAATCAGGGCAAAGAAGCCGAAGAAGAGCAGATACTGTGACAACACATATCTGTCGTAGCGTGACACCCGATCCCCCCAGATCTTGCCATTGTTATTTTGCCGGACCTTAGTGGATTTGCTTGGCGGGGAAAACTGCATTCTCGCAAGGCGGCGGGATCGGCGGCGGATTGCGGATGTGCGCGGGTCTGGCCAAGCGCTGCTGCGCAGGATACCTCTTGAGCCAACAATCAGGTGATACCAGCAGGAGTTCGCAAATAATGAGCAGTCTTACCCCGATCCGTTTTGCCGAATACGATCCCAAGGCGCTGGCAGAGATGACCGGCCGCGTGGCGGTGATGGTCACGCCGGAAGGCAGCATGGATCAGGCGGCGCGCAGTGCCAACCGGCTCAGCAAGGGCGCCATTGCCCGGCTGATCGAGTCCGAGGGGTTCAAGAAGGCCAAGACCGGCGACGTGATCTCTTTGGGCTGGCCTGCCGGGATGCAGGCGGAGGCGCTGGACGTGCTGGTTCTGCCGCGCAAGCTGACACCGGTGGAGGCCCGCAAGGCAGGCGCCAATCTGGCCAAGGGGGCCGCGGGCAAGCGTCTGACGGTGATGGCCGGCAGCATGAACAAGGCCGCCGATCTGACCCAGGGGATTGCGCTGCGGGACTATGATTTCGACAACCACAAGTCGCCGAAGGACGACAAGCCCGAAGGCGAAGTGGTGATCGCTTGCAAGGCGCCGTCGGAGTTGGAGGCCGCCTGCGCGCCGCTGCTGGCGGTGGCTGAGGGCGTGCATATGACCCGCGACCTGGTCAATGAGCCGGCCAATGTGCTGACCACCACGGAATTCGCCCGCCGCATCGAGGAGATGAAGGAGATCGGCCTGGAGGTCGAGATCCTGGAAGAGGCGGACCTGGAAAAGCTGGGCATGCGCACGCTGCTGAGCGTCGGGCAGGGTTCGGACAGCCCGTCCAAGGTGGCGGTGATGCAGTGGAAGGGCGGCGCCAAGGACGCTGCGCCGCTGGCGCTGGTCGGCAAGGGCGTGGTGTTCGACACCGGCGGCATTTCCCTGAAGCCCGCTGCTGGCATGGAAGAGATGACCATGGACATGGGCGGGGCTGGCGTGGTGGCCGGCACCATGAAGGCGCTGGCGCTGCGTAAGGCCAAGGCAAATGTGGTCGGCCTGGTCGGTCTCGTGGAAAACATGCCCTCCGGCAATGCCACCCGCCCGGGCGACGTGGTGAAGTCGATGAAGGGCGACACCGTCGAGATCATCAACACCGATGCCGAGGGGCGTTTGGTGCTGTGCGACGTCCTTTGGTACGCGCAGGAGCGGTTCAAGCCTGCAGGTGTGATTGACCTCGCGACGCTGACCGGCGCCATCATCATCGGGCTGGGGCATGAAAATGCCGGCGTTTTCTCCAATGACGATGATCTTTGCAATGCCTTCCTGAAGGCTTCCAAGGCGGAGGACGAGGGCGCCTGGCGGATGCCCTTGGGCAAAGCCTATGACGAGCAGCTGAAATCGCGCATCGCCGACATGAAGAACGTGGGCGGACGTCCTGCGGGCTCGATCACTGCGGCGCAGTTTCTGCAGCGGTTCATCAAGGACGATATGCCGTGGATCCATCTGGATATCGCCGGCGTTGCCTCTGTCAGCAAGGACACGGACTATGCGCCCAAAGGCGCCACCGGCTGGGGCGTGATGGCGCTGAGCCGGCTGGTCGCGGACAAGTTCGAGGCGGAATAAGACTTCATGGGGGCTGCCTATTTCTACCATCTGACCCGCAGGCCGCTGGAGGAGACCCTTCCGGTGCTGCTGGACAAGGCGCTCGGGGCGGGCTGGCGCATCGCGGTGCGCGGACGCGACCCTGAGCGCATGGCCTGGCTGGATGACCGTTTGTGGCTGGGACCGGAAGAGAGCTTTCTCGCCCACGGCCTGGCGGGCGGCCCCCACGACGCGCTGCAGCCGGTCCTGCTGACGGCAGGGCCGGAGGCGGCCAATAGCCCTGATTGCGTGATGGCGGTGGATGGCGCCGCCGTCAGCGCCGAGGAGGTGCAGGCGCTGAGCCGCGTCTGCATCCTGTTCGACGGCACCGATCCCGAAGCCGTGCAGCACGCCCGCACCCAGTGGAAAAGCCTGACAGACGCCGGCTGCTCCGCCCAGTACTGGTCGGAGGAAAGCGGGCGCTGGGAAAAGAAGGCAGAGAAATAGGCCGCCCAGCCCGCGTCATCGGCAGGTTTCCGCCAGTTTCCTTCGGATTTATTTCAATTGTGCAGTAAATGCTCGCCTGACCGCGGCGAGCACAGTAATCCTCCCGGTCAAAAGACCAGAACACTGGGGGGACAGATGATTTTGAAGCGTGCGTTTTCGCGGGCGCGGCTGCTGCCTGTTGTTGGGGCGGGGCTGCTGATCCTGGCCAACTGCGGCGGCATCCAGGGCGGCTCCGTAAGCCGGGCTGAGGTAGACGTGGAGCGTCTGGATTTTGCAGTGCAGGAAGTTCAATCCCTGCGTTCCAAGGGCAAGCGGGTCTGGTGCGTACCCTTTGCACGCAATGCCAGCGGCATCGAAATCTACGGCAATGCCAAGACCTGGTGGACACAGGCCAAGGGCCAGTTCAGCCGCGGGAATGAGCCGAAGCCCGGGGCGGTGATGGCGTTTCAGGCGACCCGTTCCAACCCGCTGGGCCATGTTGCGGTGGTGTCCAAGGTCGAAGATTCCCGCAGGATCGAGGTCAACCACGCCAATTGGCACCGCAACAAGGTGTCGCTGGGCATGGCGGTGATCGATGTGTCGGCGGCCAATGACTGGTCCGCCGTGAGATTGGAAAGCAACCCGGGCGCGTTCGGGCGGGTTTACCCCATCCTCGGCTTCATTTCGGCGGATCCCGACGCCGGATGAGGCAAGGGGCGGACAGCTGTCAGCTGTTCTGAATGCCGCCGCGCTGGATCATCCGGCCGGAAATTTTTTCAAAGGCTCTGCGCCACAGGGCTTCGAGCTCCGGAGTGAAATCGTCTTCCAGCGCGTTGCGCAGGGAGTCGACCAGTGCTTCCTCCATTGGGGCAAAGTGAGAAATGTGGACGCCGAGGCTTGCGTGTCTCTTGCCGAGTTCCTGGAAGTGCGGGTCGACGGCTGATTCATCGTCAAGCTTGGCAAGAATGACGCCCAGGGTCGTCATGAACTTCATGCCTTGGCCTTCCAGATCTTCCCGGAAAAGCTGCCGCAGCTCGGGCGCGTGCCGGAACAGCGCGTCGTAGAAGAACGTGGGGTCCCTGACGGCCTCATCTTTCAGCTTGCTGTAACTTTCTCTCAGTTGTTCCAGTTCTGCGTCTGTCACGGGGATATCATGCTCCTTTCTGGTGTCTCAGTTGCCATCCAGCTTAGGAGCAAAGCAGCCGGAATTCCTTGATCCGGCTCAATAACCTGAATTGCGGGGCCGCGGCGGAGGCAGCGGTTACCGCGTCAGAATCAGGGCGCCGTTGCGGATCTCGATGCTGGACCAGCGCTGAAGGTATCCCATGCCCAGCAGCGATTGCTCCAGCGCCCCCTTGTTGACCCAGACACGCACACCTGTGTCGGTAATACCGCCCAGCGACATTTCATCGAGCCAGACAGAGGCCGTGCGCACTTCGCCGTTAGCGGTCTGGGCGCGGCCGAGATAGGCGAGGTTTTCGGTATCGATCCCGGCACGCCGGGCGTCGCTTTCATTCAGAACGACCTGGCTGGCGCCGGTGTCGACAAGAAACTCGATGGGCGTGCCGTTGACATCAAGGGTCAGGTAGTAATGCCCGTCTGGTGCGCGCGGCACCTCGACCCGGCCTGCATCCACCGCAACGTTCTGCTGCGGGCGCACGGTCTGGCGGATGTCCTGCCACAGCCCGTAAGAGGCGATCACGCCAAGGAAAATGAAGCCCCAGACGGCGAACATCTGCAGCGTCTTGCCCAGGCTCTGGCGGTTCTGCACGAAAACCCAGGACCCCACCGCCACCAGCAGGATCACCAGATAGATAAACCGCCCGATTTCATAGTCGCCCATTTGCGCACCTCCTGAACAGAATGTAGGCGCACCAGTGCGGTATGCTAGCCGGCAAAGCCAAAGGCGCGCAGCCCGTCGAGCACGAATTGCACCGATAGCGCCGCCAGCAGCATCCCCAGGAGACGGGTGACAACGGTGATGCCGGTCTTGCCCAGCAGCCGCTCGAACAGGCCGGAAAACAGGCACATCACCAGCAGGATTGCCAGCACCGCAATGACCACGCCCATGACCATGGCAAAGCCTGCGAAACCCGGCTGCTGGCCGGTCAGCAGGATCACGGTCGCGATGGAGCCGGGGCCTGCCATCAGCGGGATTGCCAGCGGAAAGACGGAGGGGTCGTCGAAGTCATCTTCCTCGCTGCGGTCTTCGCGCCGTTTGTTGCGGCGCTCGAACAGCATGTCGAGTGCCGTCAGGAACAGCAGCGCGCCGCCGGCCACACGGAAAGCGGGCATGGAGATGCCGATGAAGCCCAGCACCGCTTCGCCCAGGGCGGCGAAGATTGCCAGCAGGACCGCGGCAGTGACCGTCGCCCGCAGCGCGATGGAGCGGCGGCGGGCAGAGGGCATGCCCTGAGTCAGGGCAATGAAAACCGGCGTCAGGCCGATCGGGTCGACAATGACGAACAGGGTGACGAAAGAGGTGATCAGAAATGCGGTGTCGATCATTGCGCCTCGGCCTGCTCCAGTTTCTCCAGCGCGTCCATCCACAGGCCTTCAGCCCGTTCCAGCGCCTCGATGCACTCAGCGTGCTTTTTCTGCCAGACCGCCATATCCGCCGCCTTGCCCGGTTCGTACAGGCTAGGGTCGGCGAGTTTTTCGTCAAGCTTTTCACGCATTTCGCTGAGCTTTTCCACCCGCGCCTCGGACTTGCGGACCTCGGAGCGCAGGGCGATCAGCACATCGCGGGAGGCCCGTTTGGGTTTGGCTTGCTTTGGCGCCTCGGCTTTGGCGGCGGGTTTCTCCCGCGCCAGCAGCAGCGCGCGGTAGCTCTCCAGGTCGCCGTCATAGGGTTTGACAGTGCCGTCCGAGACCAGCCACAGCCGGTCTGCCACCAGACTCAGCAGATGCATGTCGTGGCTGACCAGGATCACTGCGCCGGAGTAGGCGGTGAGCGCCTCCACCAGCGCCTCGCGGCTTTCGATGTCCAGGTGGTTGGTCGGTTCGTCGAGGATCAGCATATGCGGTGCGTCGATGGTTGCGATCAGCAGGCTGAGCCGCGCCTTCTGGCCGCCGGACAGCCGCCCGACTTCGGTCTCGGCCTGTGCGGCACCCAGGCCGAAGCCTGCCAGCCGCGCACGCCACTTTGCCGGTGCCTCATCGGGACGCAGGCGGCGCAGGTGATCGAGCGGGGTTTCATCGACATACAGTTCATCCACCTGATGCTGTGCGAAGTAGCCGATGCGCAACTTTGAAGACCGGGTCATCTTGCCTGCCATCAGCGGCAGCCGGTCGGCCAGCAGCTTTGACAGCGTCGACTTGCCCTGGCCGTTCTTGCCCAACAGCGCGATGCGGTCGTCCTGGTCGATGCGCAGGTTCAGCCGTTTCAGGATTTCCGTATCGCCATAGCCGGTGATGCCGCCCTCGATATGGATGATCGGCGGGGACATTTCCTCCGGCTCCGGGAAGGTGAAGGCGCGCAGCGCCGCCTCCTGCGGCGTGGTGATCGGCTTCATCTTGGCGATCATCTTGAGGCGGGCCTGCGCCTGTTTCGCCTTGGTTGCCTTGGCGCGGAACCGGTCGACGAAGCTTTGCAGATGGGCGCGGCGGGCTTCCTGTTTCTTGGCTTCGGACTGGGCGGCAAGAATCCGGGCGGCGCGGGTCTCGGCAAAGGTGTCGTAGTTGCCCTGGTAGAGGCTGAGCTTCTTGTCCTCCAGGTGCAGGATCGCGCCCACCGCCCGGTTCAGCAGGCCCCGGTCATGGCTGACGATCAGCACCGTATGCGGGTATTTCGCCAGGTAGCTTTCCAGCCACAGCGCGCCCTCGAGGTCGAGGTAGTTGGTCGGCTCGTCCAGCAGCAGCAGGTCAGGCTGGGCAAACAGCACCGCGGCCAGCGCCACCCGCATCCGCCAGCCGCCGGAGAAGTCCGAGCAGGGGCGTTTCTGGTCGGCGTCGTCAAAGCCCAGGCCCTTGAGGATCGAGGCAGCGCGCGCCTCCGCCGACCAGGCGTCGATATCTGACAATCGCGTCTGGATCTCGGCAATCCGCGCCGGGTCGGTGGCGCTGTCAGCTTCGGCCAGCAGGGCGGCACGCTCGGTATCGGCGGCCAGCACCGTGTCGGTCAACGAGACGTTGGAGGAGGGCACTTCCTGCGCGACACCGCCGATGCGCGCCTTGGAGGGCAGGGAAATGCTGCCGGTTTCCAGCGCCAGCTCGCCCCGGATCAGCCGGAACAGGGTGGTCTTGCCGGTGCCGTTGCGCCCGACCAGGCCAACCTTGTGGCCGGTGGGAATGGTGGCAGAGGCGCCTTCGATCAGCGGGCGGCCTTCGACCGAATAGGTGATGTCCTGAATGCGTAACATGATCAGCGGTGTGGCGCAGGTGCCGGAGGCTGTCAATCGGCCTGCCGCCTTCCTCTTGCTGAAAATATCCACGCCGGAGGCACGCGCGCTTGCGCGCAGTCTGAAAACGTCTTCCCAAGCGCGTTCAGCCATGTTACGCGGCGCGCGGAGTTTCCGGCCCGGGGATACGCCCCGCGGCCCATCAATCAGGAGAATGCCAAATGGCTCTGGAACGCACTTTCTCGATCATCAAGCCCGATGCAACCCGCCGCAACCTGACCGGCAAGATCAATGCCAAGTTTGAAGAAGCCGGCCTGCGCATCGTGGCGCAGAAGCGCATCCACATGACCAAGGAGCAGGCAGGCAAGTTCTACGAAGTGCACGCCGAGCGTCCGTTCTACGACGAACTGTGCGAATTCATGTCCTCCGCTCCGGTGGTTGTGCAGGTGCTGGAAGGCGAAAACGCCATTGCCAAGAACCGCGAAGTGATGGGCGCCACCAACCCGGCCGACGCAGCCCCCGGCACCATCCGCGCCGAGTTCGCTGAATCGGTTGGCGAAAACTCCGTGCACGGTTCCGACGCGCCGGAAACCGCAGCCGTGGAAATCGCCTACTTCTTCTCCGGCATCGAGCTGGTCGGCTGATCCTCCGGATCACCGTTTGACATCGGAAGGGGCTGCAGCTTCAGGCTTGCAGCCCCTTTTTTCATGGGTCGAGGTAGCGGTTCAGCGGGTGCTGCCGTATCGCGGGCTGATCCTGCGGCGGCGCGGGCCTGGTTTCCAAGTAAGACAGCGAGCGCCCCAGTTCGCGCGGTGCGGTCAGCTTTGAAAACGCCCGGCGCCCAAGGCGCTTGGGCAGCGGCTCACCCTTTGAGGCGGTTTCCTCCAGGTGGCGGCGGAGCAGGTCTGTGTTGCGGGTGTTTGACTTCCAGGCCATGTCGAACAGGTCGCCCACCAGGGGCACGGAGCCGATCAGGGCGTCGATACCGGTGTTCGCCGCCATCCGGGCGAGGGTGCCGGCAGAGGCGCCCATCTGGTAGCCCGAGTACAGGATGTATCCGGCGGGGGCCAGCGCCAGGGCGTCCCCGATGCCGGGAACCAGGCCGGCGATGCTGTCCCAACCAACCCGCAGGCCGAGGCCCGGAATTCGGAACGCCCGGTCCATCCGCTGTGCCAGGCGCTCAAGCGATTGCAGTTTTTCTTCGTGATACTGCGGCAGATCAGGCATGGCTGGGTGTCCGCGCAATGACCCAGACCGCGTGCACGATGCCGGGGATGTAACCCAGGATGGTCAGCAGAATGTTCAGCCAGAAGTGCTTGCCCAGGCCGACCTGGAGAAAGACGCCAAGCGGCGGCAGCAGCACTGCGAAGATGATACGGATCAGGTCCATGCCGGAACTCCCTCTGTTGCTCTCATTCCTGAAGAGTTAACGGCTGAACCCCGGAAAAGTTGCACAGGAGCCGGTGCGGCAGGTCTGGTTCGCAGCTGGCGCGGCCTAAAGCGGTTTCAGGTCGGAAGGCGCGGCGCGGACGCCGATGGCGTCCAGCTCTGCCAGCAGTTTCGAGCTGTGCTGCGGCCGGGCTTCGGCCTTGATCGCATCAAAGCGTTTGCGCAACTCCTCCTTTTCCTTGCCCTTGCAATCGTTCCAGGGGCGGCCTTGCAGCGCCATCACCAGAACGTAATAGCCGATGAAATGCGGCCGGGTGCCGGATTGCAGCAGCCGGGCATAGGCCGCATCGGGACCGATGGCGCGCAGCTCCTCAGCCGAGGCGATTCCCGCCCGGTGGCAGGCTTCCTCATAAGCGGGACCAAGGTTGCGGATGGAGGAAATGGCTGTGTTCATGGTTTGTTTCTATCCGGTGAGAGCCTGGTTGTCACGCCTGAAACTGCCATGTTCGTTAACCGCGCAGGCACGGCCTGACGCTGGGTCCTTCGGCGCTTTGCCTGATTGACAGTCGCATTTCCGGCGGAAAGCCTTGCGGGCAGGGAAAGCGGAACCGGCAGGAGGGCGGAGATGAGGGAAAGCCAGCAAGCACCTGTGAATGTGGAGGGTTTTGATCTGTCGAACCCGCCAGCCGGATTTGCGGAGGATCCGTTTCCCTTTTACGACGCCTTGCTGCGCGACGCTCCGGTGCTGCCGCAGCCGGATGGGTCGCTGCTGATTTGCCGTCATGCCGATCTGGACCGGATATACCGCGATACCACGCTGTTTTCCTCGGATAAGAAGAAGGTGTTTGGTCCTAAATACGGCGCGGGCTCGCCGCTGTTTGAGCATCACACCACCTCCCTTGTGTTTTCCGATCCGCCGCTTCATACGCGGGTGCGCAAGATCATGACCTCGGCCCTGACCCCGCGGGCCATTGCCAAGATGGAGCCGGGGCTGATCGCCACGGTGGATCATTTGCTGGGCGAGATGGCGGGCAGGGATCAGGCGGATCTGATCGAGGACTTTGCCGCCTCCATCCCGATCCAGATCATCGGCAACCTGCTGGATGTGCCGATGGCGGAGCGCGCGCCGCTTCGCGACTGGTCGCTGGCCATCCTGGGTGCGCTGGAGCCTGTGCTGAGTGCGGAGCAGCTGGCGGCGGGTCACCGGGCGGTCGAGGAATTCAAGGAGTACCTTAGCGGTCTGATTGCCCATCGCCGGGCCAGCCCCGGGGATATCGAGACGGATGTGCTGACACGGCTGATCCGCGGGGAGGGGGCAGAGGGCACCCTGAGCGAGATCGAACTGATTCAGAACTGCATCTTCATCCTGAATGCCGGCCATGAGACCACCACCAACCTGATCGGCAACGGGCTGGCGCTGCTGCATGAATATCCGGCGCAGAAGCGGTGGCTGCTGGAGACTCCGGAGCTGATCAAGCCCGCGGTTGAGGAGATGCTGCGGTTCCGCTCCCCCAATCAGCTGGGCAACCGGGAAACCACCGCGGAGGTGGAGATCGGCGGGCACCTTGTTCCGGCAGGAACCAATCTGCATCTGGTGATCGGTGCCGCCAATCGCGACCCGGAGGTGTTTGAAAAACCTGAGGTGTTCGATATTTCCCGAAGCCCGAACCGGCATCTTGCCTTTGCCGGCGGTCCGCATGTCTGCGTCGGGCTGACGCTGGCGCGGCTGGAGGGGAAGATCGCGATCGAGCGGTTCCTGCACCGCTTCCCGGACTACCGGCTGCTGCCTGGGCGGGTGCCGGGCGGGAGGATCCGGTTCAGGGGGTATGCAGCCTTGCCGGCCAGTTTGCGCTGATCACTGGTCCACGGGGCACGGGCCCGGGTCAGAACAGACCGGATTCCTTGGCAGTAAGCGCTGCCTGGGTGCGGTTCTTGGCATCCAGCTTGCGGCACAGGGTGCGCACATGCAGCTTGATGGTCACTTCCTGCAGGTTCAGCTCGCGGGCGATTTCCTTGTTCGACAATCCGCGGCTCAGCCCGTTCAGCACCTCCAGCTCCCGCGGGCTGAGCTTCTGGGCCAGCGGGTGGGTGCTGGCCGCGGCTTCTTCGCGCATCAGGTCGACCGGCACATAGATTTCGCCGGCACTCATGAAGCGGACCGCGTTCAGCAGCGATTGCGCCCCCATCGTCTTGGGGATGAAGCCAATGGCACCGGCATCCAGCGCCTCCTGCGCAGTGCGGGCGGGCGCGCTGCCGGACAGAATGGCCACGCCCTTGCCGCCATTGGCCGCCAGCGCCTTGGCCAGCCCGTCGAGCCCCATCATGCCGGGCATATTGTAGTCGAGCAGTACCAGGTCGAACGGCCCCTCGCCGGAAATCTGCTCGATCGCGCCGGGCAGGTCGGTGGCCAGCGCCACCTCCGCGCCGCCCTCGGATTTGAGGTAGGCGGAGATCGTCTCCCGAACCATATCGTGATCGTCTGCCAGCAAAATTCGCATGATGCCTCTGGACCTGTTCTGCAACTCACGGTCCCAGTCTACAGCCACAAGTGTTTCGAAACTGTCAACCTTGGTTTGCGGGGCTGCGTTAAAAGAGGGCATTTTTTACTGCTCCTGTCAAATCGCCGGCATATGAGTGATACTACCCCGGCAGGGCGAAGGCCGGTAAGCCAACATTAGGGTGCTGGCGCTACGCTTGAGGCTGGGCACCCTATACGGAAGGTCAGGACCCTATCCTCCGGTGCCGGTTTCCGGGCCGCGCCAATGTGGCATGTTTCCGGGTGAATGGATGTTGGCATTAGGAGAGCAGAAAATGAGAGGGATGATGTCACGGGCTGCGGCGCTGGCCGCCATGGTGGTCATGGCCTGCGCAGCTGCAGTGCTGGCGGGCGACGAACCGCAGGTGCTGCTGTCGGTGCGCGTGGACGGCCAGGCAGAGCCTGCGGCGCAGTACACGATCGAGGATCTGCGCGCGCTTGAGCCGGTCACCATCGAGACGGAAACCATCTGGACCACCGGCCCGCAACAGTTCACCGGCGTGCCGCTGGCGGTTCTGGTGCAGCAGATGGGCGTCAGCGGCGGCCACCTGGTGGCGCATGCTGTAAATGATTACTCGGTGGAAATCCCGGTGTCGGACGCGGTTGAGGGCGGGCCGATTGTCGCCTTTGAACGCAATGGCGCGGAAATGCCGCTGCGCAACAAGGGGCCGCTGTGGGTGGTCTACCCCTACGACAGCAACCCGGCCTACCGGACGGAGGAGATTTATTCGCGCAGCATCTGGCAGCTGGACCGGATCGTGATCCGTCAATGACAGCCGGGCAGGGGGATGGCTGCTGATGCTGCACGGGTTTCCATCGGTGCCGCGCTGGGTTCTGGCGCTGGTACTGGCCATCGCCGCGGCGCTGGCGGCGCAATCGGTGCGGCTGGGCCACCAGGTTCTGCACGAGCTGGACGGGCTGTCGACCGCGGCGACCGACAACATGCAGTGGAACCTGTCCCAGGCCGAGGTTGAGCATCTGAAGCTGCAGGCCGCGGTACTGGCCGCCAATACAGCCGCCGACCTGCCCCGGCTGCGGCGCCAGTTCGATATCTACTACAGCCGGATCACCACCTTCCGCGAAAGCCCGCTGTTCGAAGACCTGCGCCGCAGCCGGGCCGGGGCGGGGCTGCTGCAGGCGATGCAGGACCGGCTGGACCGGATGGCGGCGGTGGTGGACAGCGGCGATCAGGCGCTCTTGCACGGCGTGCCGGACCTTGCGGCGGAGCTGGACAGCAACAGCGCTGACGTACGCGAAGTGGCCTTGTTCGGCGTCGTCCTGCAGGTGCACGATTCCAAGGAAAAGCGGCTGAAACTGTTCTCCATCTTGTCCCGGCTGGGCTGGGTGGTTCTGGCCCTGGTGCTGGCGCTGGCATTGGCGGCGCTGCTGCTAGGGCGGCTGTACCGCAAGGGCCGCCAGATGGCGATCGAACGCAGCCGGGCCGCGGCGCGGATGGAGGCAATGATCGCCTCCTCGCTGGATGCGATCCTGGTGGTCGGCGCTGACGGGCGGATCCAGGCATTCAACGGCGCAGCGGAGTCGGTTTTCGGCTACGGCAGAGAGGAAGCGGTCGGCCAGCCGATGGTCAACCTGATCGTGCCGGAGCATCTGCAGGAGGCGCATAGGGCCGGCATGAAACGGTACTTGCAAACCGGCGAGGCGCGGGTTGTAGGCAAGGGCCGGCTGCAGCTGGAGGCGCGGCGCAAGTCCGGCGAACTGTTTCCGGTGGAGCTGTCTGTCTCGGTCAGCCAGTCGGGCACCGACATGGTGTTCGTCAGCTTCCTGCGCGACATCTCCGAGCGGATCGAGGCGGAGGAGGAGCTGCGGCGCGCCCGCGACGACGCGCTGGCAGGCGAGCGGGCCAAGCACAACCTGCTGACGGTGATGAGCCACGAAATGCGCACGCCTCTGACCGGGGTGCTGGGGGCCATCGACTTGATTGAAGGCACCGGGCCGACACAGGAGCAGCGCCGCTATCTGCAGGCCATGCGGGTCTCGGGCGAGCTGCTGCTGCATCACGTCAATGACGTGCTGGAGCTGTCGCGGCTGGAATCCGGGGCCGATTCGGAAAAGCTGCGGATCTTCGATCTGGAAGACCTGGTCAGCGGCCTGGTGGAAAGCCAGCAGGCCAGTGCCAGGGGGCGGGGAATCGACTTGTCGCTGCACTGCAGCCTGGGCGGCAAACCCGTGGTCGCCGGCCGCCCCCGCGCCGTGCAGCAGGTGCTATTGAACCTGATCGGTAACGCCTTGAAATTCACCAGCGAAGGCGCGGTCAGCGTGGATGTGATGCGCCTGCCGGACGGGGAAACTGTGGAATTCAACGTGGCTGACACCGGCCAGGGTATCGCACCGGATGATGTTGACCGGATCTTCGAGGATTTCATTACCCTGGATGCCAGCTATGGCCGGGGCAGCGAGGGGACCGGGCTGGGGTTGTCGATTACCAAGCGGCTGGTGCAGGCGATGGGCGGCACCATCACCTGCGAGAGCGAGCCGGGCGAAGGCAGCCTGTTCACCATTTCCCTGGCCTTGCCTGCGGCGAAAGCGCCGCCGCGCCAGGCCGAACAGGACAGGCCCCGGCACAAGGGAGCCTGCCGGCTGCTGATCGCGGAAGACAATGACATCAACCGCGAGCTGCTGGCCACCATGCTGGGCCAGGAGGGGCATCAGGTCACCGCGGTGCCGGGCGGTGCCGAGGCGGTGCACGCGGCCGGTGAAGGCCGGTTCGACCTGATTCTGATGGACATCAGCATGCCCGAAGTGGACGGGATCGAGGCACTGCGCCGGATCCGCGGCGGGCAGCTGGCCGAGGGCACCGACATCGTGGCGCTGACCGCTCATGCAGCGGCCGAAGATCATACCCGAATTCTGGAGGCCGGCTTCGCCGAGGTGCTGACCAAGCCGGTCAACAAGGCGGAGCTTGCCGATGTGATCGCGCGCCGGGCCGGCCGCGGGGTCAAGGCGCTGCCCAGAAATGAGTCAGACATTCGCCAGTTCTTCGAGGCCTTGGGGCAGGACCGGGCCCGCAGCTTCCTGCTGTCCTTCTGCGACGAGGTGAATCAGTTTCAGGACACGCTGCAGGGCTCTGCGGCGCTGGAGGACCTCCAGCGCAAGGAGGCGCACCGGCTGGCAGGCTCAGCGGCAGTGCTGGGGCTGTCGGATCTGCGCTCGGCAATGCTGGCCATCGAAAAGGCAGAACTGGGAGAAGACCCGCCGCTGGCGCCGTTCCAGCAGGCCTGGGCCAGTGCTGCAATGATCCTGGCGCCGCATCTGCGTTCCTGACGGGGGCCGCTACCCCCGTGTTACGGCGACGGGAAATCTGCCGGGCACCGGAGCAGCGCAGCAGCTCTGACGCACCATCGCGGAAAGCCAAAAGGGGTCAAAGCATCTCTGCTTTGACCCCTGGAAATCTGGCTCCGGCGGTAGGGATCGAACCTACGACCAATTGATTAACAGTCAACTGCTCTACCGCTGAGCTACGCCGGAATGTGAGGCGTCGTATAAGAGTTCCAATCTGTGGCGTCCAGAGGAAAATTGGCCTTATGGGTGATTTTTTTACGCCCGGTTTCCGGCGGGCTGCGCCTGGCGGCTGGAGGCGGAAATCCGGCAGCGGCGGTACCGCAGGCAGGGGTAATGGAGATGCCGGAATTGGCGGTCAAACGGTGCGGACACACCGTCGGGATAGGATGGGCGACACAGGGAGCGCAAGCGGCGCCTGCTGGACGCGTCATACCCTAAGCGGCTGTTTTCAGGTGCTTTTGAGAATGGCTCCGGCGGTAGGGATCGAACCTACGACCAATTGATTAACAGTCAACTGCTCTACCGCTGAGCTACGCCGGAACGGTCTGTGCCGTATAGCGCCCCCCGGATTGGGCGTCCAGAGGGCGGGGGGCATTTTTTGAAAAAAAATCAGCCGCCATGCCGCTCGAATACTGCGGCCGCGGACAGGGCCCCCTGCGGTGCCGCCAGGCCGCGGCCGCTGAGGTCCACGAGATGGGCAAAGACGTTGCGCTCAGCCGCCTTCAGCAGCGCGGGCGGGGTTTCGGTATAGATCTGCTCCGCCAGGGCACGGGCGGTGGCAGGGGCCTCGGCCAGCGCTTGCAGAATCGCGGCCTCGCGCGATTCCCGGTGTGCGATCAGCCAGTCGAGCCGTCCGGCAGGGTCCGTAACCGGCGCGCCGTGTCCGGGGTGAAACACCCGCCATTGGCGCTGGCGCAGGCGGCGGCAGGAGGCCATGAAATCGGTGAGGTCGCCATCCGGCGGCGACACCAGCGAACTGGCCCAGCCCATCACGTGATCCGCGGTGAAGCACGCATCGCCCCAGGCCAGCGCGACATGATTGCCGAGGTGGCCCGGGGTGTGAATCACCTCCAGCTCCCAGCCGTCGCCGCTGATCATCTCACCATCGCCAACGGTGATATCCGGGGCAAACGCCGTATCAATGCCTTCACCACCGCCGGCCAGCCCGCTGGCTGCCAGCCGGGACATCACTTCGCTGCGGCCCGCGTCAGCGCCGCCGAAGGCGAGGACGGGCGCGCCGGTGGCCTGGCTCAGGCCGCGTGCCAGCGGAGAGTGATCCAAGTGGCAGTGGGTCACGATGATGTGGGTGATCCGCTGCCCGGGCTGGACGGCGGCGAGAATCGCCTCCTGATGCGGCGCGGAGTCCGGCCCCGGGTCGATAACCGCCAGGCCGGCAGTGCCGATCAGATAGGTGTTGGTGCCGCGGTAGGTCATCGGCGAGGGGTTCGGCGCCAGAATGCGGCGCAGGCCGGGCTCCAGCTCAACAGCCAGGCCGGGCTGCGGGTTGAAATCATCTGGTGCCTGCATGGTCTTGCCCCGCTGCTGTTTTCCTGCATTGATGCGCCGCCGGACCGTCTTTCCTCTTTTCCTGGCGCCCTATAGGCTTAGCCCATGTCCTTCAATTGGCTCAAACGATATATGCCGCGCAGCCTTTACGCCCGGGCGGCCCTGATCCTGGTGGTGCCGATCGTGGCGCTGCAGATCGTTGTTTCGGTGGTGTTCATCAAGCGGGATCTGGAAGACGTGACGGTGCAGATGACCGCCACTATCCAGCGCGAGTTCGAGCTGCTGCGGCAAGTCGCGGATGAAGCGCCGGACCAGGAGACGGCGCTGACGCAGATGACGCCGTTGCTGCAGCCGCTGAACATGCAGGCGCGCTATCTGGCGCCCGGCGCGCCGCTGCCGGAGGACCAGTTCAGCCTGATCGAATTCTCGGGCCGGGTGGTGCGCGACGAGCTGGCAAAGACCTTGCCGGGGTTCCTGGCCGCGCGATTCCCGGCAGACCGCAGGGCGCTGGTCTATTTCGGCACCGCGCACGGGCTGCTGGAGCTGAGCTTTGACCGCCGCCGCCTGACCGCTGCGGCACCGCATCAGCTGATCGTCACCATGCTGCTGTTCGGTTTCCTGATGATGCTGATCTCCTTTCTTTACATGCGCAACCAGCTGCGTCCGATCAAGCGGCTGGCCAATGCCGCCGAAGCCTTTGGCCGCGGCCGGGTGGTGCCCTATTCGCCCGGCGGAGCGACTGAGGTGCGCGCCGCGGGCAGTGCTTTTCTGGACATGCGGGCCCGGATCGAGCGGCAGATCGAACAGCGCACGCTGATGCTGTCCGGCGTAAGCCACGATCTTCGCACGCCGCTGACCCGGATGAAGCTGGAACTGGCGATGCTGGACGAGGAAGACGCCGCGCCGATGCTGCGCGACGTTGACGAAATGCAGGCGCTGCTGGATGCCTTCCTGGATTTCTCCCGCGGGGCAGCCGTGAGCGAACCGGAACCGGTGGACCCGCACGAACTGGTGCGCAATATCATCCGTGACTGGCAGCGCCAGGAAAACCATGTGTCGCTGGGCGAGATGAGCGGAGCAGGGGAAGTGATGCTGCGGCGCCAGCCGGTGCGGCGGGCCGTGGAGAACCTGATTTCCAATGCCGTGCGCTATGGCACCAAGGCCCGGGTGTCGGTGGCGCTGACGGAGCGGTCCCTGCGCATCCGCGTCGAGGACGACGGGCCCGGCATCCCGCCGGAGCAGCGCGGCGATGCGGTCCGGCCCTTTACCCGGCTGGATCCGGCGCGCAACCAGAACCGGGGCACTGGTGTCGGCCTCGGGCTGGCGATCGTTGCGGATACTGCGCGTGCCCATGGCGGGACGCTGCGGCTGGGGGAAAGCGGCGACCTGGGCGGGCTGAAGGCGGATATCGTCATCGCCCGCTGATCTGGCAGCCGCCTCGGCAATGGTCCGGCTGTCAGGGTGTTGCGCGAAACAGCGCTGCACCGCACGCCGGCTTTCCCTGATTTTCTCATTTTGCCGGTATCACTCTGACCCCGGGGCAGGCTGCCCTTGAGCAAAACCTTGTTTGGAGTTCTCTCATGCCTCAGATCGATCCGTTCACCAGCCATCGCCGCGGCCTGGAAAGCCCGGCCACGCATCACCTGGCCATCACGCCTCAGAACGGGGTGGATCTGCCGGTCCGGCCGCGGGTGCTGCGCGTGCTTGCATCGGGTGACCTCAGCCTGCGTGACGAGGCGGGAACAGTGATTACCTATTCTGTCACGGCCGGGGAGATCATCGGGTTCTCCGCTGTCGGCGTCGAGGCGGACGGCACCACCGCAACCGTTGCAGGGTGGTATTGAGGCTAAGGCTGTTCCAGTGGAGCAATGGCGCGGGTACCCCTTGCCGGAAGCCTTCAGCGCTTGACCGGACAGGACCGCTCTGCGGAGAAAACATTCCGCGCCCGGTCTTGTGGCAGCTGATCTGGTAGGCCCGGCAGGATTCGAACCTGCAACCAAAGCGTTATGAGCGCTCTGCTCTAACCGTTGAGCTACAGGCCCGCCATAGTCCCGTGGTTAGAAAATGGCGGGCAGGAGGTCAAGCGGCGATTGCACCGCACCGACGCGGGCGCGGCCTTCTGCGCCGGGATGCAATCGCTTGTTTCCTTCTGTTTCGCCTTGCGTTAAAGGCTGCCGCAACGTGTTGGAAGGAGCCAAGTGATGACCAGCGGCAAGAACGGCCTGACCTATGCAGATGCAGGTGTGGACATTGATGCGGGCAACGCCCTGGTCGACCGGATCAAGCCGGCCGCCAAGCGCACCAACCGCCCCGGGGTGGCCAGCGGGCTGGGCGGATTTGGCGCTCTGTTCGATCTGAAAGCCGCCGGTTACAACGACCCGATCCTGGTGGGGGCCACCGATGGCGTCGGCACCAAGCTGCGGATCGCCATCGACACCGGTGTGGTGGATGGAGTCGGCATCGACCTGGTGGCGATGTGTGTGAACGACCTGGTCTGCCAGGGTGCTGAGCCGCTGTTCTTCCTCGACTATTTTGCCACCGGCAAACTGGAAACCGACGTCGCTGCCCGCATCATCGAGGGCATCGCCGAGGGCTGCGTGCGCTCGGGCTGTGCGCTGATCGGCGGTGAGACCGCGGAAATGCCGGGCATGTACCCCGAGGGCGATTTTGACCTCGCAGGCTTTGCCGTCGGCGCGATGGAGCGCGGCTCCGCGCTGCCCGAGGGCGTGGCGGAAGGCGACGTGCTGCTGGGGCTCGCCTCCGACGGCGTGCACTCCAACGGCTACTCGCTGGTGCGCAAGCTGGTCGAGGTCTCGGGCCTGGGCTGGGATGCGGATTGCCCGTTCGGCGAAGGCTCCCTGGGGGAGGCGCTGCTGACCCCGACGCGCCTGTACGTCAAACAGTGCCTGGCGGCGGTCCGGGCCGGGGGCGTGCATGCGCTGGCCCACATCACCGGCGGCGGCCTGACCGAGAACCTGCCTCGCGTGCTGCCCGAGGATCTGGGCGCCGACATCGACCTGAACGCCTGGGAACTGCCGCCTGTGTTCAAGTGGATGGCAGCCACCGGCGGCATTGCCGAAGCGGAAATGCTGAAGACTTTCAACTGCGGCATCGGCATGATCCTGTCGGTCTCTGCCGATCGCGCTGATGCGCTGACCGAAGTGCTGGAAGCCGAGGGCGAGACCGTTTCCCGCCTGGGCACTGTCACCGCAGGCGCCGGCATGCGCTACGCGGGCAAGCTGCTGTGAGCCACAAGAAGGTCGCGATCCTGATTTCCGGCGGCGGCTCCAACATGGTGTCGCTGCTGGAGAGCATGACCGGGGACCATCCGGCGCGGCCCTGCCTGGTTCTTTCCAACAATGCCGATGCCGGCGGGCTGGCCAAGGCTGCCGCCGCGGGCGTGGCCACCGCCGTGGTGGATCACCGCCCCTTCAAGGGCGACCGGGAGGCGTTTGAGGCCGAGCTGGTCAAACCCATTTTCGAAGCGGGCGCCGATATCGTCTGTCTGGCTGGTTTCATGCGGGTTCTGACCGCGGGATTCGTCTCGCAGTTTGAGGGCCGGATGCTGAACATCCACCCGTCTCTGCTGCCGAAGTACAAGGGCCTGCACACCCATGCGCGGGCGCTGGAGGCCGGGGACGCCGAGCATGGCTGCACCGTGCATGAGGTGACGCCGCGCCTGGACGACGGCCCGGTTCTGGGCCAGGCCCGGGTGCCGGTCCTGCCCGGCGACACGCCGGACGATTTGGCAGCGCGTGTGCTGGTGCAGGAGCATAAGCTGTACCCGGCGGTGCTGCGCCGCTTTGCGGCTGGCGACAAAACCCCTGTGCAGCTGCCCTAGCGTGTCGGCTGCGCTGCCGCGCTGTTGCCGTGCCAGTCTTGCGGATTCTCCTGCGCGGGCGGGGCCATCAGCGCGGGAAGGCCGAGCAGCACCAGCAGCGCAACAGCAGCCAGCAGTGGAATCATCCCGCGATACGGCGTGATCCCGGTGGTTTGTGCGGGGGAAAGGTCGAATACCGTCATCATCCATTCTCCTGTTAGCGATGCAAGACCAATCTAGGGAGTGCCTTTGCATCATGAAAATGAATGTTTGATGCGGCTGTCATCACAATTCGTGAAATAATGCGGTACTGCTGCGCCAGTGGCGCCGCCGCCTGCAGCAGAATTCCACGGCGGCCGCGGCACCTGTTTGCATTGCCCGGGACAAGCGCGTATCACGGCCCGGCCCACTTGAGATTGAAAAGCGGTAATTGATGAAAACCCTGACCACCACCGAAGAGCTGCAGGCCTTTTGCGATGCCGCTGCACAACATCCCTATGTCACGGTGGATACCGAGTTTCTGCGCGAGCGGACCTATTATTCCAAGCTCTGCCTGATCCAGCTGGCCTTTGCCGGCGATGGTGAAAACGACGCGGTGCTGGTGGACCCGCTGGCCGATGGGCTCTCTCTGGAGCCGCTTTACGCGCTGTTCCGCGATGAAAATGTGGTCAAGGTGTTCCATGCCGCGCGTCAGGATCTGGAGATCTTCTGGGTCGAGGCCAGCGTCTTTCCCAAACCGCTGTTTGACACCCAGGTGGCGGCGATGGTCTGCGGCTTTGGCGAGCAGGCGGGCTATGAAACCCTGGTGCGCAAGATCGTCAAGCAGGGGCTGGACAAGACCTCGCGCTTTACCGATTGGTCGCGCCGCCCGCTGAGCGAGGCTCAGAAGACCTATGCGCTGGCGGATGTGACCCATCTGCGCAAGATCTATGAATTCCTGGCAGCCGAGCTGGAAAAGAGCGGCCGCTCCCACTGGGTGGCGGAAGAGCTGCAGGTGCTGACCGATCCGGCAACCTATGACATCCAGCCGCAAGAGGCCTGGAAGCGGGTGAAGACCCGCACCAACTCCGGCAAGTTCCTGGCGGTCGTCCGTGAGCTGGCGGCGTTCCGCGAAACTTATGCGCAGTCCAACAACGTGCCGCGCAACCGGGTGTTCAAGGATGACGCGCTGGTGGAGCTGGCCTCGACCAAGCCGCGCACCGCAGCGGAGCTGGGCGGCTCCCGTCTGCTGCTGCGCGAAGCCCGCAAGGGCGCGATTGCCGAGGGGATCCTGGAAGCGGTGGCCAAGGGCGCCAGCTGCCCGCCGGAGAAATTCCCCCGCCTGGACCGCAGCAAGGAAAAGCTGCAGGTGAACCCGGCTCTGGCGGATCTGCTGCGGGTGCTGCTGAAAGCAAAGACCGAGGCCGAAGGCGTAGCGGCCAAGCTGATCGCGCCGAGCGCCGATCTGGATGCCATTGCCGCGGGCCTGCGCGATGTGCCGGCCCTTAGCGGCTGGCGCCGTGAAGTGTTCGGCGCCGATGCCCTGCGGCTGTGCGAAGGCAAGATCGGTCTCGCCGCCAAGGGCCAGGCGGTGCAGGTGGTGGAGCTTTAAGCCAGCACTCCGCGTCTTCGAAGGTGCTGCCTTACCCGCCGGAAACCGGCGCGGTTTCCGGCCCGGAAAAATCGATTTTTCCGGGCCGTTTTCATCGCATGAAAACGGCTGCGGGTTTGGCTGCAGAGACAAAAACGCCCGCAGCAGCGGGCGCTTCATCTACTTTCGGAGTATGAGGTCAGCGGCGGCGGCTTTCCCGAGCGTTCTCCGCGCCGTTCACACGGACAAGGCTGATGGCCTCAAGATCCTGCTTTGACAGCGTGCGGGCCGCGTGCAGGGTGCGGCTGAAGTCGCTGCCGGCGGCGGTTGCCTCCTCCGGGTAGGTCACCCGGAAATCATAGGCCAGAACGCCGTCCTCTGCCGTCTCTGCCTTGCGCAGCTCGACATCATACGCACCCTGGCGCGCGGCAATGCCGGACGCGTGGATGATCGCCCCGGAGGCGGTGCGCTCGATCTGCAGCCCGGTGACCTGGCTGATCAGGACGCTTTTGTCCTCTGGCGGCTTCTTGGCGAAAATGCCGCGCGCGTTGCTTTCCTGCGGCAGCAGCGGGTTGGTGCCTTCCGGCACCGGCGCTTCTGCAGGGGCGGACCTGCCGAACCAGTTGGACGGGTTGACCCGCGAGTCCTTCCAGCCGCCGCAGCCGGCCAGCACCAGCGCTGAGGCCAATGTAAGAGCCAATGGTTTGTGCATCTGTCCCCGCCCATTCAAAATGTCTTTGCAAGGGATTACCCGATTGGCCGAAGCTTGAAAAGCGGTTGAAATGGGGCGGGCAGGGGCTTAGGTGCTGATCAGCCCCGGAATGCGGATTTTGAGGATAGACGGACGATGGCCACAGCCGCCTTTGAAGAGATCGTGGAGGACTTCGAGTTCATGGAGGACTGGGAGGACCGCTACCGCCATGTGATCGATCTGGGCAAGTCGATGGAGCCGCTGGACGACGCGCTGAAGGTGCCCGCCACCAAGGTTGACGGCTGCGCCAGCCAGGTCTGGCTGCATGCCACGGTCGAGGGCGGGGTGTTCCGGTTCGACGGCGACAGCGACGCGATGATCGTGCGCGGGCTGATTGCGGTGCTGCGCTGCCTGTACAACGGTCTGCCCCTGCAGCAGGTGGCATCGGTGGACGCCAAGGCCGAGCTGGGGCGGCTGGAGCTGAATGAGCACCTGTCCTCGCAGCGCTCCAACGGCTTGAGGGCGATGATCGAGCGGATCCGCGAAACCGCGATGGCGCAGGCCTGAGCAGCGCGGGCGAGGGGCCGGCCCCTCGCGCTCCCCGGAGTATTTTTGGAAAGATGAAGGGCCTACTTGGCCCAGCGGGAAATGGCGGTTTCCAGATCGCCGTATCCGGTGTGGCGGTGCTCGAACGCCAGCCCCATGCGGTCTGCGCATTCGCGGGCCTTTTCCACCAGCCTGGTGTCGCTGATCTGCGACTGGTAGACCAGCTTGGTGTAATTGCCGAACACCATGTCCCGCAGCTCCGGGTTCTTGTCGAGCCCCATCGGGCGCCAGACGAAGGCGTCGAACTGTTTGACCAGGAAGTCAGTCAGGTAGAAGGCGGTGATTTCGCCCTCATCGGCGTGCTTGGCAAAGGTGTCGTTGCCCTCGAAGAACGAGTAGCAATGCGGGCCCGCCACCATTTCCACGCCGAGTTCGGCGCATTTGCGCTCCAGCGCGCCGCCGGTGCCGCAGTCGGCATAGACCACATAGATCTTGTCATAGACCGCTGAATGCTTGGCCACGGCGCCATCGACAGCTTCGGTGATCTGCTCCGGATACAGGTGCAGCTTGGCGGGCAGGCAGGTGAGGTCGATGTGCTCGAGCCCGTTTTTCTCCTTGATATCAAGGATCTCGCGCGCAAGCGCGCCGCAGGCGATCAGCAGGATGCGGCCGGTCTTTTTCTCAGGGGCAGCCAGGCCCTGTTCGGTGAGGGAGCTTTCCTCAAGCGTCCGCCCGGTGGGTGGGCGGAAGGCAGCCCGCTCGGTCAAGCGGGCTGCGCGTCCTTTGCGTGCCAAATCAGGCGCTCATCGAGTTGTGCTTGCGCGCAACGAAGTCCTTGGCCATTTCCACGGCCACGGCTGCGTCACGGCAATAGCCGTCGGCGCCGATTGCCTTGCCGAACTCCTCGTTCAGCGGCGCGCCGCCAACCAGCACGATATAGTCATCGCGCAGGCCCTGCTCGACCATGGTGTCGATCACCACTTTCATGTAGGGCATGGTGGTGGTCAGCAGAGCGGACATGCCAAGGATGTCCGGCTTGTGCTCTTCCATGGCTTCCAGGTAGTTCTCGACCGGGTTGTTGATGCCGATGTCGACGACCTCAAAACCGGCGCCTTCCATCATCATGGAAACCAGGTTCTTGCCGATGTCGTGGATATCGCCCTTGACGGTGCCGATCACCATGGAGCCAACGCGCGGAGCACCGGTTTCGGCCAGCAGCGGCTTCAGGATGGCCATGCCGCCCTTCATCGCGTTTGCCGCCAGCAGCACTTCCGGAACGAACAGGATGCCGTCGCGGAAGTCGGCGCCGACAACGGTCATGCCGCCCACCAGAGCCTTGGTCAGGATGTCGTAGGGAGTCCAGTTGCGCTCCAGAAGGATGTTCACGCCTTCTTCGATTTCCTCTTTGAGACCATCATAGAGGTCGTCAAACATCTGCTGAACAAGTTCCTCGTCATCGAGTTCCGAGAGGATGATGTCTTCTTCGTCCGACATGCGCCTAATCCTTGCTGACGGGGGGGAGTCCCCGGTGTTGGCCTATTTCAGAAGCTTTTGTGACAGAATGCCGCCCGCGGACTGCATTATTTGCGACATTGCCGCTGTTCTAACCGACGTATAGAGACAATTTCCGTGCAAGAATAATGAAGATTCCGCATGGAAATCTTCGAAATCGCCCATTTGTTCTTTATTTGTTCCGTTTTGGTGGTTATTTTGCGTCCATGCCGCCGACGTTCACGCCAGATCACATGCGCCGCAAAGCGCGCGCCAGCCTCAGCAATGCGGCAGGCCGCTATGACATAGCGCGCGATGCGGTGGATGACGGCTGGTTTCAGGAGGCGCCGGAGGCGGTGATTCCCACCGAGGTGCGGCAGGAGACGGCGCGGTCGCTGATCACCTACAACCGGTCGCCGGACCTGCCGTTCGACCGGTCGATCAACCCCTACCGCGGCTGCGAGCATGAAATATGTGGTGCGTGATCGGATGGACGAACTGTGTTTTTAAGGGTTCTTCGGTTTGGTTGATCTTGCGGGTATTTTGGGGCTGAGATGCTAAAAAGTGTTCATCAAGCCTCCGTTTTGCTTGTCAAACAAGGACTCTCTGTTGGCTTTTTGTCCTCGCATAAATTGCGGGGTCGTAGTTCTTATGAACACGTTCTCTGCGAAGCCTAGCCACATGGAGATCTCTTGGCGTTCGGAAGGAGAACTATGGTCGAGCTCAGGCCAACTGGGACGAGCCTGACCTAAGCGGTCCTGCTCGGGAAATTCACGATACTTGGTGCAGTCCCCGGTGGGGCATTTTTGCGAAAAAGCGACGTTCAGTGGGGGAAAGCAACAAGAAGGCCCTTAAAAATAGGGCTTATCAGACAGTTAGGGGAATGTGCGAAAATCAAAATTATGATTTAAATTCAGCGGCTTGACTGAACTCTTTGGGGTTGGTTAAGTGTCAGGTGCCGGACACTGCCGTCGCGATACATAGCTCCGTTGTACACATTCTTTGCAAATCCCTCCGCATTTGAAACCCTGCGTGCTGGCCATCCTGCAATCTGGGAAAATGGCCACCTGCACGAGCAGGCCTGCCGCTGGTTGAATGAGCAGGTCGTTCCAAGATCAGGGTCGATCAGAACATGGGAAAACAAGGCACGCGCTCTGATCACATGGTTCGAGTGGTGCGAGGCGATCAAGATTGATTGGCGGGACACTGCGACCGATGACCTCGTCGCGTACAGGGACGCGTATCTGTCGGCGGTCTCGCCGCTTATGCGCCCGCAACAAGGCGATCTTGCCGGCAACTTCAGGGTCAATCTGCTGGGAGGGGACTTCGGCGTTCATAGTCTATTCCTTTTCTACCGCACACTCAGGTTTGACCCTCAGTTGGTTTTGACGCCAACGATTGATCTCGCGCTCCCCGCGGATCAGGTCCGGATTTTGGACCAACCGCAGCCTGCGCCGCCGGAGATTGCCCATAAGAATTGTGCAAACCTCGCGGCGGAGCGGCTTGATTGGCGGGCGCATCTACTGGTCCAGGACCGGCTCTGGGCCATTTTTGCGCGGCACGTCGCGCAGCCAGGACCGGACCGCCTTGGCATCGAACTCTCGTTTCTGCACCAGGTCTGCAGCCATGTCCTGCAGCAACTGCTGATGGGGGTACAGCAGCGCGCGCGCGTGATCCTCGGCGTAGTCGAGCCGCTCCTGCAGGCGCTGGCGTTCGCTGGCCGTCAGGCGGGAGGGATCCTGCGGTCCAAACCAGCCGTTGCCGAAGGCCCCTAAACCCAGTTCAAAATCCATCGCCAGGACCATCCGCGCAGCCTGTGCCAAATCGGACGTCGCGCCCCCGCCCGCACCGGCTGAAACAGACCCAAAGATGAGCCGCTCCGCCGCCCGCCCTGCGAGGTGGATATACAGCTGGCATTCAAAGTCTGCCGACAGCCCCGCGTTCGGGGGAACATCCCGCCCAATTGTGCCGCCAGATGGAGACAGGCTGATCCGCGTGATCGTCTCGCCGTAGCTCCACGAGGTGATGGCGTGACCGACTTCATGAATGGCGATGCGGTAAAGCAGGTCGTGGTTCTCCTCTAGCTCCATGACTTGCAGATGGCGGCGCAGAAGCTGCAGATCGAGCGGGCAGCCGCTGTGCCGGGCTTCACTGCGGGCTGAGCGCACCGCGGCGTCAACGTCGGCGGCGGTCTTTCCGATACATTCCCGTGCCAGCTGCTGCAAATCCTCCTCTTGGACCGCGTCCTGCAGCCGCTCAGCAAGGAGGTGCTGCAGCATCGCCATGCTTGGCAACGGCATCTCGATCTTGATGTCAAACCGCCCGGCTCTCAGCACCGCGGGGTCGAGGTGCTGTGGATGGTTGCAGGCACCGACGACCATGATCCCTGCTTCCCGGCTGATGCGGTCCATCTGCTCCAAAAAACCAGCAACCACTTGGCGCCTGTAGCTGGCACTGTTGTCGCCGACGCTGTCGCGGGAACCGATCGCGTCAATCTCATCGATGAAGAGGATACAGGGCGCATTCTTGAGCGCTTCGTCGAAGCTTCTTCGCATCGCGAGCAGCAGGTTGCCCAGATGCCCCTTGGCCTGCCATTCAGCGCAGCTGGTCTCGACGCACTTGACCCCTACGCTCCGGCCCATCGCGCGGGCGAGATGGCTCTTGCCGTTTCCTGGCGCGCCAAAAAGCAGCAAGGAGTGCGGGATCTCATTCCAGGCCACTTCGCCTTCGGCCCACAGGCGCAGGTCTGCAACCAGTTGCCGGGCGGTGTCATAGGACCGGCCAATGCCTGTGATCTCCTCCCTTGGCGCGTGGGCTTCGGGTTCTGGCGGGGCCGGGGTGGTAAGTGCCTGGGACAGGCGCTGTGCCATCTTCTTCGCTGTGGGCGCACGCAGGGCGAAAAAGAGTGCGGGGGTGGAGAGCTCCTGCAACTGGCCGTTCGGGGGCAGCGCGGCGCGGGCGGCGGCTTCATCAATGCGGCCCGTCCGGCTGTGGGTCTGACGCAGCAGGGCGATCAGAAAATCCGCGTCCACCTGCGGCAGTGTCAGCTCGTAACAGTGCTCCGCCACCAGCGGCGCCGGCAGTGCCATCTCATGTGGCAAGCAGATCCACAAAGGCTGGCTGTGCGCCAGGCCTTTGATGATGAGATCCTGCAGTTCATCAAAGTGCCGCAGCTCAATCTCGTCATCGCGGACGCTGGGGACAGCAAGGGTCACGCGCTGAGGCAGCTGCACCTGGCGCCGGGCGTCATAGGCCTGCCAGCCCGGCGGCAGCAGGGCGTGGTTGAGGAGATTTTCCATGTTTGAAAAGCCGCAGGGAGGAATGTTGCGCAGGATCAGCACGGCGCCACGGGCAAGCTGCGCATCCACTGCAGCCGGGGAGCCGAAGGCCGCGGCAATCCGAAGCAGCAGAAACAGCTTGTCTGCCGGCAGGTCTGTGTCCGGCAGCCAGCGGCCCGTGTCGTCACAGGCATATGGGTCGGCGCCTTCCTGCTCCAGCGCTTCCCAAAGATCCGGCGGCAGATGCCGCGCGTCCGGGTGCTCGCTCAGATGCTGCAGCAAAGAATGGGGGTGATCCGGTGCAGGGGGCACAAGGGGCTCCTCGGCGCCAGCACTGTCGTCTGGCGCGTCTTCTTTGAGTGTCTTGCGGCGCGCCAGCTGTAGCTCTCTGTAATAGAGATGATAGCGGCGGGCGCAGTCTTCGGCGAACTGCCACCAATCGGGGCGCGGGGGTTTGGAGAGATCGAGCTGGCTCATGGCAAGCCTCCTGTGAACGGGCAAAAGGGATCGGGCGCCCGGTGAAACCGGGCGGGAAACGTTGGAACTTGAAGGGGAGGGGGCGCTTAGCTGTCTTCTTCTGGCTCGATGGCGTCGAGCATCGCGAAGATCACCTGGGCCGCATCGGCGAAATAGACCTCACTTTTGACCCTCAATTCACCGGCGTAGAGGTCTGGCGGCGCGACCAGATCGGGAAAACCCGCCTGCAGCTTCGCGTGCAGCCGCTTCTCGGTCTGCAAGGCTAGCTGCCCGGTTGCCATCGGAACGGTCTTCAGGATCTTCGCGTCCAGGTCACGGTGCTTCAGCAACTGGTGGCGCAGGCGGGAATCCGGGTTCCGTGAAAAACCTAGTTTGACCAAGCAGGTCCCGTTTGGAAGCTTGAACTGCATGGCGTAGAGATGGCTCGGTGCTGCGGGCCAGTCCTCTCCGCATAAGCCGCACCCGAACCGGCCAGTTTGCATGTTGGCACGGGCCACCCTTTGTTCATGGCCGCATTCTGGATGCCGGTATAGGCGATAGTTCGGGCCGCCGTCCGGGTCCGGTCCGATCAGCTCCCAGCCCTGGGCTTCGGCTTCTTCTTGCTCCTTCTGCTGCTGGCAGAGTTCGCAGCGTACGTCGCAGGTCCCGGCGGCAGCTCTTTTGATCAGCTCAAACTGGCGGCGCAAACGGTGTCGGCAGTCCGCGATGTAGAAGCCGTGATGGCGGCTTTGCGGGTCGCGGCCTGCCCACTGCAGCCCGGCGGCTTCGGCATCGGCCTGCCAGCGCGCTTCAATGCAGCGCGGGCACTGCGGCTGGCTGTTCATCACCACAAAAATTTTGCTCATGTGCGTTGCCCCGCAGGCCTTGCAGGACAGGAGAAGGTGATAACGGTCCTTGACCCGCTGCAGGATGCCGAAGCCTCTGGCTTCGGCGGCCGCGCGCCAGTGGGGGTGAATGGTGAGCGGGAAGGCGGCGGGCGTCGCGGTTGATGTATGGGACATTGAGAACTCCATTTGCGCAAAGCGGGAGAGGGGGCAGGCGCCGGATATGGGGCACCTGCCGGGAAAATCTGGAATTGGGTATGACGCGGCCGGGCGCAGGCGGAGAGATCCGCTGCGGTGGCCAGGTCAGGTTATGTCAGGAAGGGATTGGGCGGATCAGACCGGCGCAAAATCCGGGGCTGTCACTGCCATCTCCACCACGGCGTCGACTTGCCGCGCCGCTCGATTCAGCGCTTCGCGGACACCGGGATCATCGGTAGTGAAAAGGTCCCGGTGCTCATGCATCAGCTGCTGGAACCGAAGTGCCTCGTCCGGGCTCTCAGATTCGATCAGAAAATGCAGCAGCATGCCCATGCGCTGCATTGGCAAATCATCGGCGCTGACGAAAATCGGTTGCTCCATTGCACTTCAGTTCACAGATCGGACGCAAGAACGGGTCGGACAAGTAGCGCCGGGTGCGAACGTTGATCGAATTCCTGAGTTTGTCGTTTCAAAGCGATTCCTCTCGTGCCGTGCTGAGATGCAGTTCGCTTTCCAACAAAAATTTCGGTTCAAAACCAGTGGGGTAGTTGATCACGTTCGCTCCAGTTCTGTGAAATATCTAAATTTTAGATAATCTGATTTATAGATCATTGTGCCGCTGAGCAAGGCGAAGCGGCAATGAGCAACACGATTCACAGCAAAGGTCAGGAGGTGCTCTGCCAAGTCTTGGTCGAAGCAAGAAAGGCGGCTGGCCTTTCGCAGGCGGAACTTGCGAAAAAGCTAAATTGCCAGCAGTCCATGGTTGCGAGAATTGAAAGCGGACAGCGCAGGATTGATGTCGTTGAATTGATCGTTATCGCGCGTGCGATTGGGGCGGAGCTTCATGATCTTCTGGCCTATGTCGAGGCCGCGGTGCCCATTAGTCACCACTTGTGACCGCAGAAAATTCGCATGCTGTGGTAATAGCTGAGCAGCGCTGACGCTCCTTCAGAAACTGACCTCTGTTTTCCAGGTTCCGGGCCGACAATTTGTAAAAGACCGCTCAGGCACTTTTCGCTGTTACCCTAGTGAGCACTGATAGCTGCTGGTACCTTCTTTTGAGCCACACGCCGAAGGGTATCACCCAAGACCCCACCCATCATCGACAGAATCTCGCCGCAGCGGGCAACCTGCATCTCAACGTAACTTGCAGATGTGGTGAAACCCGTGACCAAGATCGACCAGATCGAGACGATGATCCTCGATATACCGACCATCCGGGGGCACGTGCTGTCCATGGCTACAATGCGGGTCCAAACGGCGGTTCTGGTTAAGATCAAGTTCTCTGACGGCTCCGAGGGAATTGGCGAAGGCACCACCATCGGCGGTCTGAGCTATGGCGCCGAAAGCCCCGAAGGCATCCAGTCTGCCATCGACACATATATCTCACCCGTGCTGCTGGGCTGCGACGGTGACAACGTGAACGGAGCGATGCAGCGGATCGAAAAATTGGTCAAGGGCAACCGCATCGCCAGGACGGCGGTGGAGATCGCGCTTTGGGACGGGCTTGGCAAGCGTCTCGGTGTCCCGGTCTCGCAGCTCTTCGGGGGTGTCGTGCATGATAGGCTCCCGGTTGCCTGGACACTTGCTTCCGGCAATTCCGAAACGGATATCGCGGAAGCCCAGGAGATGATCGAGACCCGCCGCCACAACATCTTCAAGCTGAAAATCGGCAAACGCTCCGTGCGGGAAGACGTGGCTCATGTGGCCAGGATCAAGAAAGCCGTTGGCGATGCCGCCAGTATCCGCGTCGATGTGAACACTGCGTGGTCACTGCAGGACGCCCGATGGGGCCTGAAGGGTCTTCAGGACGCGGGTTGCGAATTGGTCGAACAGCCTGTTCCGGCCCGGTACCGTCGCGCCTTGGCGGAACTGACCAGCGGCTACGAGATTGCCGTTATGGCAGACGAGGCCCTGAATGGTCCGGAAGATGCCCTGGCGGTAGCCGAGGCGAATGCTGCGGATGTGTTTGCCGTGAAAGTGGCGCAGTCCGGAGGGCTGAAGCGGGCGTCTGAGGTGATTGCCATCGCGCAGGCGGCAGGGCGCGGCCTCTATGGCGGCACAATGCTGGAAACCGGGTTGGGGACAGCAGCCGCGCTCCAGCTCTTTTCCACCATTGAGACCCTACACTGGGGCACTGAATTCTTTGGCCCCTTGCTTCTGACCGACGAGGTTCTGGCTGAACCGATCACTTACCGCGACTTTTGCGTTGAAATCCCGAAAGGCAACGGCATCGGCGCAATACTTGACCCCGACAAGGTCGCATTTTTCCGCCGTGAAGGCGGCCGGAATATGAAAGCCGCCGCCGGGCAATAACCAGCGGCATGACATCAAAGCCAGTCAAAACGCTACCAAAGCGTTGCGGCTGTCAGGAGGAGGACGACTGATGTTCACACAATCTAATCTCGAGGAATTCGAGGCCCGCCTCGACGGTGCGATCCAAGATGATCCCGAAAACGGCGTCTTCCGCTGCCGTCGGGATATCTTCACCGACGAAGAACTGTTTGAGCTTGAAATCAAGCACATCTTTGAAGGCAACTGGATCTACATGGCCCATGAAAGCCAGATCCCAGAGCCGGGCGATTACTTTACACTTACCATGGGCCGTACACCCGTCGTTATCACCCGCGACAAGGACGGTGAACTGCACGCACTGGTCAATGCATGTTCGCACCGTGGCGCGCAGCTCTGCCGGTTTAAGCGCCGCAACCAGAAAACGTTCACCTGTCCTTTCCACGGTTGGACCTTCTCGAACACCGGCAAGCTTCTGAAGGTCAAAGACCCCAAAGGCGCGGGTTACCCCGAGCAGTTCAACAAGGACGGAAGCCACGACCTGACAAAGGTTGCACGGTTCGAAAACTACCGTGGCTTCCTGTTTGGCTCGCTGAACGCCGATGTGCAGCCGCTTGAGGACTATCTCGGCGAGGCGCGCAAGATGATCGACGTGATCGTTGACCAGGCTGACGAAGGGCTTGAGGTGCTGCGTGGGTCCTCGACGTATACCTATGACGGCAACTGGAAGCTGCAGGCCGAAAACGGCGCCGATGGCTATCACGTATCCGCTGTCCACTGGAATTACGTCGCTACCACCGCGCACCGTACCGACGATGGCAAGGAAGACAACATCAAGGCGACAGATGCCTCGAAATGGGCCAAGCAGCGCGGTGGTTTCCACGCATATGAGAACGGCCATATCCTGCTTTGGACAGAGTGGGCGGACCCGACCAACCGCCCGAATTATCCGCGCCTCGAGGAATGGACCGAGAAATACGGGAAGACCAAGGCAGAGTGGATGGTGGGCGTTCTGCGTAACCTCTGCCTGTACCCGAATGTCTTCCTGATGGATCAATTCAGCTCGCAGATCCGCGTTTTCCGCCCGATCAGTGTCGATCAGACTGAAGTGACGATCTACTGCATTGCACCCAAGGGCGAGAGCCAAGAGGCCCGCAGCCGCCGTATTCGCCAGTACGAGGATTTCTTCAACGCCTCCGGTATGGCGACCCCGGACGATACCGAGGAATTCCGGGCCACTCAGCGCGGCTACGCAGGCGCGGCACATGCCAAATGGAATGACTTGACCCGTGGCGCCACCCAGTGGATCGAGGGCCCTGATGACGATGCCAAGGCCCTCGGGATCAACCCGGTTCTTTCCGGGGCCCGCACCGAAGACGAAGGTCTCTTTGTCATTCAGCATACCAACTGGTCTGAGCGCATGGGCGAAGCCATCGCCAAGGAACGCGCCACTGCGCCTGATGCACGCACCGCGGCTGAGTGAGGAGGAAAAGACATGAGCACTGAAACACTTGAACGCACCAACACCAGCCCGGGGATGAGCTTTGAAGACATCCAGGCCTTCCTCTATGCCGAGGCCCGTGCGCTGGATGACCGCGACTGGGACACCTGGCTGACATTCTATGACGCGGACTGCGCGTTCTGGATGCCCGCTTGGGATGACTACGACAATCTGACGGAAGATCCGCAGAATGAGATGTCGCTGATGTACTATCCCAACAAACAGGGCATTGAGGACCGCGTGTTCCGTATCAAGACTGACCGGTCTTCTGCAACATCGCTGCCTGAACCGCGTACCAACCATTACCTTTCGGGGATTGAAGTGCTGAGCCGGGAGGGCACGCAATTCAAGGTGCGCTTCAATTGGCAAACGCTGAGCTATCGCTACGGCAAAACCGACCAGCACTGGGGCACGTCGTTCTACACGATCGACAGCAGCGGCCCAAATCCGCTTATCACCGACAAGAAGGTGGTCCTTAAGAACGATCACATTCACCACGTGATCGACGTCTACCACATCTGATCCCGGGAATTTCGGGAACTTAAAGAGCTCCGCGCATCCACGTCAGGGTGCGCGGCCAAGGGAGGAGCATGCCATGACGACCTATAACGTTGCCCTGAATTTCGAAGATGGCGTCACCCGCGTCATCCAGTGCGATGACGACGAGAAGGTGACCGATGCGGCCTTCCGTCAAAAGATCAACCTGCCGATGGATTGCCGGGATGGCGTCTGCGGCACCTGCAAGTGCTTCGTCGAAAAGGGCGAATACGAGCTGGAATTCTATATGGACGAGTCCATGAGCGACGAAGAGGCGGAACAGGGCTTTGCGCTGACCTGCCAGATGACGCCGGAAAGTGATTGCGTGGTGCGCGTCCCGGTGCCCTCCGCTGCCTGCAAGACCGCACCGGAGGCTGTCGAAGGCGAGGTGCTGGGCGTCGACACCCTATCGGAGACCTCATTCGGGCTGCGAGTGAAACTGGCCAAACCGGTCAGCTTTCTACCCGGCCAGTATGTGAACGTCACCGTTCCGGGGACCGGAAAGCACCGCTCTTATTCCTTCTCCTCCGCACCCGGTGCCGATGAGGCCACGTTCCTGATCCGCAATCTGCCCGGGGGCGTGATGAGCAGCTATCTGGGCGAGCGGGCCAAGGCCGGCGACAGCGTCACGCTGACCGGGCCGATGGGTGCGTTTTATCTGCGCCCGATCGAGCGCGCCCAGCTATGGCTGGCCGGCGGCACCGGCCTCGCGCCGTTCCTGTCGATGCTGGAGCAGGCGGCGGAGCAGGGGACGGATCATCCCATCGTGCTGTACTACGCGGTGACCCGCGCCGCCGATCTGGTGGAACTGGACCGCGTGCAGGAGCTGGCGGGCAAGATCGGAAATGTCACCGTCATTACCATTCTGGCTGCGGAGGAAGACGCGCATGAGCGCAAGGGCTTTGTCACCGATCATGTCACCGCCGGGGATCTGAACGGCGGCGACTGCGATGTGTATCTCTGCGGCCCGCCGCCGATGGTCGATGCGGTGCGGGGCCACTTCAGCAAGCTAGGGGTCGAGCCTGCGAATTTCTACTTTGAGAAGTTCAACCCGACCGAAGCAGAGGCGGAAGCTGCATGAGCCGCCGGTTTGATGACAAGGTAATGGTTGTCACCGGCGCGGCCCAGGGCATCGGCCGCCGGGTTGCCGAACGGGCCGCGGCCGAGGGCGCCAGGGTGCTGATCGTGGACCGCTCCCCCGCGCGCGAGGAGGCTGCGGATATGATCCGCAGCGCGGGCGGTGAAGCGCAGGCGGTCGCGGTTGACCTGGAAACCTGGGAGGGCTGCGCGGAGGCGATGCAGGCCGCGGTGGACCTGTGGGGCCGGATCGACATTCTGGTCAACAATGTCGGCGGCACGATCTGGGCCAAGCCCTTTGAGCATTACGAGCCGCATCAGATCGACGCCGAGGTGCGCCGGTCGCTGTTCCCGACGCTGTACTGCTGCCGGGCCGCGATTGAGCATATGCTGCCGCAAGGCTCGGGCGTGATCGTCAACGTGTCGTCCATCGCCACGCGCGGGTTGAACCGCGTGCCTTACGCGGCGGCCAAGGGCGGTGTGAATGCGATTACGGCGAGCCTGGCCTGGGAAGTGGCCGAGCGCGGCATCCGTGTGGTTGCCGCCGCCCCCGGCGGCACCGAGGCGCCGCCGCGTATAGTGCCACGCAATCCCAATGCCGAGGAAGAACAGCGCGAAGACTGGTACAAGACCATCGTCGATCAGACGGTGCAGTCATCGCTGATGAAACGTTATGGAACACTCGACGAACAGGCCGGTCCGATCCTGTTCTTGGCGTCGGAGGACGCATCCTACATCACCGGTGTAACGGTGCCGGTGGGGGGCGGTGATCTCGGTTAGCGCCGAGCTGGACAGGCCCTGAGGAGGGGCCGGAAAAACCAACAGGAGGAAACTACAATGAAACGCGCAATCCTGGCGGCCCTCGGGCTCGCCACCAGCCTTGCTGTGCCCGCAGCCGCCGAAGAGGACATCAAAGTCGGCTTGCTGCTGCCGTTTTCAGGCGTCTATGCTGCGCTCGGCAATGATATCGAAGCGGGCTTTACCGTGGCCCTTGAACAGTTCGGTAGCGAAGCCGGCACGGGTTTCGAAATTGTCCGCGAGGACACCGAAGTGAAGCCGCCCGTAGCGCTTGGCAAGGCCAAGAAGCTGATCCTGCAAGACAAGGTTGACGTTGTGGCGGGCATCGTCAGCTCAGGTGTTCTGGGCGCCGTGCGCGACATGGTGCATGGCGCCGGTGTGCCGCTGATCGTGGCCAATGCCGGTAATGATGATGCCACCGGGGCAAGCTGCTCGCCCTATATCACCCGCATGTCATTTTCCAATGGCCAGGTGAACCGCCCGATGGGGCAATGGATGTACGATCAGGGCATCCGCAAAGTCTATACGCTGGCCCCGGACTATGCGGCGGGCCGCCAGATGATCGGGGGCTTCGTTGAGACTTTCACCGCCGCGGGTGGAGAGATCGCCGGGCAGGAATTCACCCCGTTTCAGAAAACCCAGGATTTCGGTCCCTATCTGGCGCAAGCCAAAGCAAGCGGCGCCGATGCGGTCTATGTGTTCTATGCTGGCGGCGAGGCGATCGCCTTCGTCAAGCAGTATAATAGCTTCGGGCTGAAGGCGGATCTGCCGCTATATGGCTCCGGCTTCCTGACCTCGCCGCTGTATGTCAACGCCGAAGGTCCGGCCGCCGAGGGTGTGATCACCGCGCTGCATTACGTGCCGACGCTAGACAACGCGGCCAATGCCGCCTTTGTTGCGGCATTCCAGGCCAAGACCGGTCGTCTGCCGTCGGAGTTCGCCGTGCAGGGGTATGACGCGGCCCGGGCGCTGGTCGAGGCGGCCAAAACCGGTGCTCACGACCGGGCATCGCTGGCTGAAGCCCTGCGCCAAGTCAGCTTTGACGGGCCGCGCGGCAAGCTGTCGATCGACCCGGCTACCAACAATATCGTCCAGCCGGTCTACGTCTACGAAACCGTGGCTGGTGAAAACGGGCTGACCCAGAAGGTGCTGGCCGAGCTGCCCGCCGAGGCCGACCCAGCCAACGGCTGCGAGATGGCCCCCGTCTCCAACTGACAATGCTGCCCGGCCGCCCCCGTGTGGCCGGGCCCATATTCCGAGGAGGGCCTCTCATGGCACATGATCTTGGTTTCTGGACGCTTCAGGCGCTGAATGCGCTGCAACTGTCCATGCTGCTCTTTCTGCTTTCCATCGGCCTGACGGTCATCTTCGGGCTGATGCACTTCGTCAATCTTGCTCATGGATCGCTCTATGCGCTGGGGGCATACTTTGCCGCCTCTCTGGCCGCCATCGGTGGATATTGGATGGGGTTCTTTCTTGCGCCTGTCGCCGTGGCCGGGGTTGGCATTTTGCTTTATTCCGGACTTATCAAACGGATGCGCAAGTCCGGTCCTATGGCCCAGGTGCTCGTGACCTTTGGGCTTATCTTTGTGCTGCTCGATCTGACACGGATTTTCTGGGGCGATCTGGCGTTGGCTATCGACGCGCCTGCGCTGCTTTCTGGTCGGCTGACGTTCCTGGGCATCGAGTATCCGGCCTACCGGCTGTTCATCATCGTTCTCGGACTTTCCATCTTCGCAGCGCTCGCATTTGTGCTGAGCCGTACGCAAATCGGCGCGATGATCCGGGCCGGCGTCGACAACGATGCCATGGCGTCTTGTCTCGGTATCAATGTTGAACGGTTGTTCTTCATCGTTTTCTGCGTCGGATGCGCGCTGGCAGGTCTTGCGGGGGTCGTCGCGGCGCCGCTCTTGAGCGTTACGCCGGATATGGGTCTACAGATCCTGATCCCGACTTTGATCGTGATTGTCATAGGCGGTCTGGGCTCGCTTAAAGGCGCAATCGCCGGGTCGCTGATCTATGGTTTCGTTCAGACCTTCGGCGCGGTTTTGGCCCCGCAGCTCGCTTCTATACTCATCTATGCCCTGTTGGCTGCTGTCCTCGTGATCAAGCCCGTGGGCCTGTTTCCTGCGAAAGGATAAGCCGATGTTTCGTCACAATGCTCTTCGCTACATGGTCCTCGTGCTTTTGGCCGCAGGTGCCCTCTTTCAGGTCTTTACCGCCGAGTACTTCGGGCTGGAAATCCTGACCGAAATCCTGATCCTGGCCATGCTTGTGCTGGCTCTCGACATCGTTGCGGGCTTTGGGGGCATGGTATCGCTTTGCCACGGCGCGCTGATGGGCGTTGGCGCTTATGCCTACGCCATCTTGTCGGCTAAGGCGGGCCTCGCGCCGTCCGTGGCCATGGCTGGCGCCATCGCTTTGACCGGTTCCGCCGCCTGGATCATCGGCGCAATCTGTTCACGCAGCCATGGAATCTATTTCATTATGGCGACGCTCGCCTTCGGCCAAATGGCCTATTCCTACGTGTTCGAAGCCCCAATCTTTGGCGGAGACGATGGGCTGGGTGGTATTTCCCGGTTGGATCTGAGCTTTATCGGAGTTGATTTGAATGACAGCCGCAGCTTTGCGTTCTTCTGCCTAGCCATCCTTGGCGCGGTCTATGGCGCATCTGTTCTCATTCTGCGTTCAGGGCTTGGCCGTTCGCTAACGGGTGTCATGCACAACGAACAACGGATGCGCGCGCTTGGATTGACGATCTGGCGGATCAAGGCGGATGTGTTTGGGTTGTCGGGCATGATTGCCGGCCTCGCCGGCGCTCTTGCTGCGCAGCACATCATGTATATCTCGCCCGGGCTTCTCAGCTGGACTGTGTCCGGCGAGGCACTGGTTGTCGTAATCCTTGGCGGCTTAGGAACTTTGGTTGGTCCGCTCGTGGGCGCTGCCGCCTTTGTGCTGCTCAAGCATGAACTGAGTTCGCTGACGGCACACTGGCATCTTGTTGTCGGCGTAATTCTGATCGCTGTCGTGATGAGCCGCGCAAACGGTATCTTCGGCTGGATCGAAGCCCGCTGGGGTGCCCGGGTCGAACGCCGCGTGGCTGATGCAACGCGCAAACAGGAGTCCGAGGAGGTGTTGACCGATGCTTGAGACACGTAACCTGGACAAGAGCTTTGGTGCCGTCCACGTCACCCGCAATGTATCGCTGAAATTGGAGCGGGGAGAACGCCGCGTGATCCTGGGGCCCAATGGCGCGGGCAAGACAACGCTGTTCAACCAACTGGTGGGTGAACTCACGCCCGACAACGGATCGGTTCATCTCGCTGGCGAAGATGTCACCGCCTTGCCTGTTGCCAAACGCGCCCGCCGCGGCCTGTCGCGCAGCTACCAGAAGAATACTCTGTTCGACGGTCTGACGGTTGAGGAAAATCTTGGGCTTGCCGCTGCCGTGCATACCGGCAACGCGACGCAGCTTTGGGCAGATAGCCTGGCAAAGCCCGACGTTCGCGAAATCGTCGAGGAGGTGGCGGAACAGGTCAACCTGATGCCGTTCATTCACGCCAAAGTATCTGAGATCAGCTACGGCGTGCGCCGCCAGCTCGAAGTTGGCGTCGCGCTCGCCACAAGGCCGCTTGTACTGCTGATGGACGAACCCACTAGCGGTGTCGGGCCTGAGATGTCGAAGGGGTTTCACGACTTGCTGAACAATCTGCCGCGTGACCTGACAATGCTCATCATCGAGCACGACATGGACCTCGCCTTCGATGTGGCGGACACGATCACTGTGCTCAACTACGGCGAAGTTGTCTTTGGCGGCTTGCCGGAGGAGGCCCGCGGGTCAAGCCTGCTAAAGGAAATCTATTTGGGGAGCTGGGAAGATGCTTGAACTGAAGGCAATCGAATCCGGTTATGGCGAAACGCAAGTTCTCTATGGCCTTTCGCTGGAAGCGCAAAAGGGCAGGGTGCTGGCCATCCTGGGCCGCAATGGCGCAGGAAAATCCACCACGCTGAAAACCATCATGGGTCTCCTTCCGATCAAGTCCGGTGAGATCGCCTTCGAGGGTAAACCGATCGCGAGGCAACCATTTGACATCGCCAAGAGTGGTATCGCTTACGTTCCTGAAACGCGTGACATCTTCCCGTCTTTGACAGTGCGCGAAAACCTGGAGATAGCGGCTAAGCGATTTGGCGGAACCAAGACCGAATGGACGATGGAACGGGTTCTGGATCTTTTTCCCCGTCTTGGGGAGCGGATGGACAACGGCGGCACCCAACTGTCAGGCGGCGAGCAGCAAATGCTGGCGATTGCACGCGGTTTGCTGATGAATCCCCGCCTCCTGATCCTCGATGAACCGACCGAGGGCCTGGCGCCGATCATTGTGAAACTGATCCACGACAAGCTCCAGGACCTGAAGGCAGCCGGGCTTTCGATGATCATCGTGGAGCAAAACTTTGGTTTTGCAACCTCGCTTGCCGATGACGTGGTGGTGGTTGGCAAAGGCCAGGTAGTCTGGACTGGCAGTGCAGAAGAGATCAAGGCAGACGAGAGCTCGCAGCATACCTGGCTTGGTGTGTAATTGGGCCGTCTGGAATACTGGTTGTCCAACTAGAAAACCTTGCGGGCTACCTTTTGCGCGATGTTGACGAAGTTCTTCACATGCAGGCCTTGCTCGTCTAACCGGTAGTTAACAGACAGTTCGGTGCGCGCGACTTCCGGTTCGATCTTGAGGAATTTCATGCCCTTCCGCGGGGCGTTTGCAACTGACTCCGGCACGATGCAAACGCCCTCGCCGACGGCAACCAAGCCGAGCGCGGTTTGCAGATCCATGCACCAGATGCGTAGCGGCGCTTCGAAACCGGCGTCTTCGATAGCTTTTAGAACCATGTCCGCATAGCTCGGGCGGGGTTTCTCAGGGTAGAGGATTAGATGGTGCGTCTTCAGGCGCTCAAGCTTAGCGACTGAGCGTGTCCCCGTGTCCACAATATCGGGTAAGGCTAGGATTAGCCTTTCTTCGACCAGGTGTTTCGAAAGGAACTCTGGATCCTTAAGCGTTGGGCGCGCGAACACCACGTCGAGTTCGCGTGACACCAAGGCCCTATGCAGATCTGCATTGTTCATGGGGATAAGGCTAAGGTTCACTTCCGGATAATTCGCTCTGTAGGACCGGATGATGTTTGGGAGTATGCCAAAGGTCGCAGAACCAACGAAGCCGATACGCAGACGCCCCTCAGCCCCCTGGCCCAAGCGGCGTACTTCCAGCTGGGTATCTTCGATCTGGGCCAAGATTGATTTCCCACGCTCAAGCAGCCTTTCCCCTGCTTGAGTCATCGTGATCGCGCTGCGGCCGCGATTGAATAGGATTGCACCAAGCTCTTCTTCCAACTGCTTGATCTGGCGGCTGAGCGGTGGTTGCGCCATGTCGAGACGCTCAGCTGCCCGCCCAAAATGCAATTCTTCCGCCACCGCAATGAAATAGGATAGCTGTTTGAAGTTCATTTTCAGGCACTCCCTCAGGAATTCACGTTAAGCGATCCCATCAAATGAAAAAAGACCCCCGAAAATCGGGGGTCAGTTTGGTGGGAGGTGAAGTGGTTTACTCGGCGGCTACGGCCTGCTCGGCGGCACCGGTCTTAAGCACAAAGTCGAACTCGAAGTGCAGATCAGTGCCCAATTCCTTGGGGGCCGGCTTGAACTTGCCGATCAAGCTTTCCTTGACGGCAAACACGCTGTCGTTCTCCAGCCATTCGCTGTCGGCATCGTAGATTTGGCTAATCAGCGGGCGGTAACCGTCCTTGGAGATAACGAAATGCATGTGGCCAGGGCGGTTCGGGTGGTGCCCCATAAAGCGCAGCAGCTCCCCTGCCGTCTCGTCGTCGGGGATCGGGTAGGGGACAGGCCGGACGGCAACAAAGGCATAGTGCCCGTTGTCGTCGGTTTCGAACCGGCCGCGGAGGTTGTATTCGGGCTGGTCAGGATCGAGGTTCTCGTAGATGCCGTTCGGTGCATCCTCCCAGACATCGAGCGTTACACCAGGAATGCCGTTGCCGTTCTCGTCGCGGATGTAACCTTCGTAGTAGGCTGTTTCTTCGTTGTCGAAGTGCTTTTGAATGGTCGACGCGCCTTTGGGCAGGACTGGCGGGTTTTCGCGGTAGAATGGTCCGAGCACGGTCGATTCACTCTCGTTGCCTTCGACCGGGTTGGTCATCATGTCGACCAGGACTTCGATGCCCAGGATATCGGCCAGCAGGATGAATTCCTGGCGGTTGTCGTTGCAAAGCTGGCCAGCGCGGGCAAGGTAATCACAGGCGGCCAGAAATTCGTGATGCTGAAGCTTCACGTCTTTGATGAAAGCATGCATGTGCTTGATGATGCCTGTCGCGATCTCGCGTTCACGGTCGCTGATATCGCCGTGCTGGCCGAGGCTGCCGATCACAACCTCTGTAATGTTTTCTTGGTTGACGATGCCCATGGATAATTCCTCCTCCTGGCTGTCTGGGGGTTCGAATACAGGACGCTCCACCGTCCCTCGTCTGCGATCGAACTTCCCCCCAATCGCTCCTCATCCCAATGCCTGGGGCGGTATCGGGCAATACCGCAAACGGTTGTAGCCCTCGGAGTGTCCTTTAAATCAAGCAGTTATAAGGGCATTCCAGATGCGCCCAACCTGAGAGTATTGCCCCATACCCGGGATGGCATGGCTTCACTGTATTGGCTCGTGGCACCAACGCTTCTGTAAATTATCGCATGGGAGGCTGAGGTGATCGATACCTTCAAGCATATTCAGCAAAGCCTTGAGGCGACGCCGCACTTGCTGCGCCTCGGCTGTCTGTTTTCCGAAACGGTGCTGATCGAGATCGACGGCAGCGAGTACTACCTGTCTTTCGATAAAGGGCTCATCGTGTCCGTCGTAGAAGGTCCGAGCCGCAAGACACCCTGGCGATTTGCCCTGCGCACAGATGCCGAAGCACTGGAAAAGTTCTGGCAGGCCCGTCCCGAGCCGGGGTTTCACGACATTTTCGGGCTGGTGAAGATCGGCCGGGGCCGGATTGATGGCGACATCCTGAGCCTCGTCAAAAACCTGCGCTTCTTCAAGGAAGTGCTGACGCTGGCACGCGCAAAAAAGGAGCTGGCCGCATGAGTATCGAACCGATCACCGGCCGCTATGTCACCGTCACCGTGGGCGGCGCGCCCCGCCGGATCTATTTCGAGGAAGCAGGGCAGGGCCGTCCGGTCATCTGTCTGCACACCGCCGGGGCTGATACCCGCCAGTGGCGTCATCTGATGAACGACACAGAGATCACCGCTTCGAACCGCCTGATCGCTTTTGACATGCCATGGCACGGAAAATCGCTGCCGCCTGAAGGCTTTGAGACCCAGGAATACCTGCTGACCACCGAAGCCTATATCGAGACCGTTCTCGCGGTCATCGACGGTCTTGGGCTGGAATGCCCGGTTCTGGCTGGCTGCTCTATGGGCGGGCGCATCGCGCTGCAACTCGCGGCTTTGCATCCCGAGAAATTCAGCGGTTTTATCGCAATAGAAGCCTCTGATTTCCAGCCCGCCTGGTATGATATCGACTGGTTCCACCGCCCGGATGCCCATGGCGGCGAGATGGGCGCAGCGCTTGTTTCGGCCAACATTTCCCCCTTCGCGCCAAATGCCGAGCGCTGGAACACATTGTGGATGTTCATGCAAAGTGGTCCCGGCGTTTTCCGTGGCGATCTGAGTTTTTACACAAAGGACGACAGCCTGATCCCGCGTTTGCCGACGATCGCTACGGCAAATACCCCTGTTCACATCATCGTCGGGGCTTACGACCTGACATGCACACCCGAGGATGCCGAGCGGACAGCCAAGGCGATCCCTGGCGCGACGCTCGCTGTGATGGACAAGCTCGGACATTTCCCGATGAGCGAACACCCGGACGGGTTCCGTCCCTTCTTCGTCGAAGCTCTTGGGAAAATGCCCAAACCAGCTGCGAAGGCGGCCTGACACTCAAATCAGCACGGGAGGAGGAGCCATGTGCAAGAATGCCGACAACCCCTGTCCAGGATGCAAGAAGCACAAAAAGGCAGAGGCCGCATGGATGTTCTTCACCGACGAAGAACGCGCCGCCATCGAGAGTATGAGGCAGGCCGGCAAGGCCTCCGCATCGCGCAAGGCACGCTCCTGAACGGATCCAAACCTGACGTGCCGCATTTCCCGTGACGCGGCAAAACCGGAACAAGACAATGACAAACCCCTGCATCATCTGCGTGGCGATTACCGGCAGCCTGCCGACCAAAGCCAACAATCCGGCTGTTCCAATCATCGTATCGGAGCAGGTGGAATCGACCCACGAAGCCTTTGAGGCGGGTGCCACCATCGTTCATGCGCATGTGCGCAATGAGGATGAGACGCCCTCATCGGACCCTGAGAAATTCGCGGCCCTGAAGGAAGGTATCGAGAAACACTGCCCGGGCATGATCATCCAGTTCTCGACCGGCGGGCGGTCGGGTGCGGGCAAGACACGCGGCGGGATGCTGCCCTTGCGGCCTGACATGGCGTCGCTTTCGGTCGGGTCGAACAATTTCCCAACCCGTGTCTACGAGAATCCGCCGGATCTGGTGGCCTGGCTGGCTTCGGAAATGCTGGCCTACGACGTCAAGCCAGAGATCGAAGCGTTCGATCTTAGTCACATCCTGAAAGCCAGACAGATGGCCGATGAAGGCCAGCTTGCGGGCACACCCTACATTCAGTTCGTGATGGGGGTGAAGAACGCCATGCCGGTCGATCGGGATGTGTTTGACTACTACATCCGCACCGTTCACCGTCTTTTCGGTGACGATGCGCCATGGTGCGCGGCCGGCATCGGGGCCAATCAGCTCACGCTGAATGAATGGGCGATTGCTGCGGGCGGGCACGCGCGTACAGGGCTTGAGGACAATGTCCGCCTCGACCGGAACACGCTGGCCCCCTCCAATGCCGCTCTGGTTCGACGAACCGCGGAAATTTGCGCAAAGAACAACCGCCCCGTCGCGACCTGGCAGGAAGCGCGGCGCATCCTCGGGCTTCGCCTGCCCACCGACAGCATGAACCGAGGCGAGACCGAAAAAACCGCGGCGGCCACAATTGTCTGATACGGCTGGATACCAGCGACTGCGCCTGGGGGACATTTCCGGCTCCGCCGTCGGGGCCGGTTTCCTTGCAGTCCTTGTATCTTATTCCGGTCCTCTGCTGATCTATCTCAGTGCTGCCGAGGCCATGGAAATTTCCCGGCCGGCATTCACATCGTGGGTTTTCGCAATCTCGATCGCGGCAGGGCTGTCGAGCATCGTCCTCAGCCTGTGGTTCCGTGTCCCTGTCGCCATGGCCTGGTCCGCGCCTGGAACCGTGCTTCTTATCGGGTTCGGTCCTTCTTTGCCTGCTGCTGAGATGGCAGGTGCCTACATTGCCGTCGCGGCGGCTTTGGTCCTCATCGGTATTTCCGGCCTGTTCGATCGGCTCGTGAAAGTCCTTCCTCCCGCCGTAACTAACGGCATGATGGCGGGTATCCTGTTCGGTTTCGGCCTCAAGGCTGCAGGCGGGTTGACCACAGATCCGGTGGTGGTCTCCGTTCTCATCGCAGCCTTCGCAATTTGCACCGCCACCGTGCCGCGCTATGCCGTGCTCGCTTTGCTTGGGCTGGCTCTTATGCTCACCTCCATCGCTTATGAAACATCGATCACATCGGTGAGCTTGTCGATGGCGCAGCCACAAGCAATAGCGCCAGAGTTCTCGGTGGCAGCGATGCTCAGTCTTGCAGTGCCGTTGCTAATAACGACTCTCAGCGGGCAATATCTGCCAGGAATGGCGGTTCTGAGAGCCAATGGCTACGCGGTCTCGGCCAATCCGATCATGATCTTTGGAGGGCTTGCGTCCGCGGGCGCCGCGGTGTTCGGCGGGATCAGCACCGCGCTTGCGTCAATCACGGCTGCTTTCTGCGCAGGGCCAGACAGTCACGAAAACCCGGAGCGCCGCTACATTGCGGGTGTTGCCTGCGGATTGTTCTTCTGCCTCGGCGGGCTCTATGCCGGGAGCATCGTCGACATCCTGATCATGCTGCCATCCTCCGTCATCGCACTGCTGGCGGGGTTGGCGCTGCTGCAACCGATCCTGAAATTTACCGCCGCAATGATGGCGTCCGAAGATGCGCAGGCTGGGCTGCTCACCTTCATTTTCACCGCATCCGGCGTGTCGCTCTTCGGGATCGGCGCGGCATTCTGGGGAGTCGTGGCGGGCATCGTGTTTCATTTCCTGACGCGGTTTGGCCGCTGGATGGTGGACCGGCTGGCGGCGTGAGCGGCCCCCCTTTGCATGCGGTTTCAGTACAGCTGGGCAAGGATGACGGGCACCGTGACGGCCCCAAAAAGCGTTGACAGAACAATGGCCGACGCGCCGGTTTCACCGACTGAGTGGCGGCCGCAGAACACCGCATAGGATAGAAACAGCGGCATGCACGAAAACAGGACCGCGTCCCGCGCTACCGGGTCCTGCCAGCCGAATACAGCGCAGAAGGCACCGCCGACCACAAACGGGTGGATGATCAGCTTGGCCACGGTGACGGCCGCGACACGCGGTCCGCTGCGCGACACCCGGAATTGCAGGATACTGCCGCCGATCACGAACAGCGCGATGAACGGCGCGGCGGCGACGATTGACGTGACCACCCGGTCCAACCATTCCGGCAGGGTGAGGCCGGTCGCGAGGAAGGCGAAACCGGCGGCCAGACCCAAGACGACTGGGCTGTGCGCCAGTGCTTTCAAAGCGGCGCCAAAGGCGTTCTGACCGGATGTGTTCTCGGCCAGCAGCGCCAGTGTAGTCACGACCGGGATGATGATCGCGACTTCGGCGAACACGACCCAGGAAAAGACCTTGGCCGCGCTGCCGGGTATGAAGGCCGAGGCAATCGGGAAGCCGAGAAAAATGGTGTTGGCGGCCGCCCCGCCGAGCGCCAGGATAATGCGCTGCGGGGCCGGTTCGTGCAGGGCAAAGCGCAGGATGGCCCACAGAACCGCGCTCGACACTAGCGATGCGGCGCCAAAGACGAATGCGTTGAGCCAGGAGAAATCCGCCAGCGTTTCGCCGTTTGCGATTGCGGAAAACAGCAGCACTGGAATGCAGGCATTCATCACGAACCGGTTCAGAACCGGCAGGCCGTCTGCGGGAAACCATCTGCGGGACACGAAGAGGCTGCCGATCCCGATCATCGTGAAGATCGGCAGCATTAGGAGCAGGACATCGGTCATGGTGAATCACTTTGGAAGGCGCCGCTTGGGCGCGCGTGCATGTTGCCGGGCGCAGAGTCGGAGCTGGCACCAAGGTGCCAGCGCTGCATTTGAAAAAGCGCGGCGCGGTGTGCGGCGGCGGCCCCTTTATTGTTCATCTCGCGGTTTGAAGACGCCGTCGAAGAAGGTTGAAAGTGCAGCGAAGCCGTCAAGCGGCAGGATGTGCGCCACGTATTGGTCCGGCCGGACAACGATCATGCAGCCCTGTTTGCAGTCAATGCCGCGCATCGCGTAGATGTCCTGCCCCAGTTTGTAGTCGGTGCAGAAGATCTTCTCGAAGTCGCGCAGCCCGTAGCGGCCTTTGGCCGGGCGCAGCAGGCCCGGCATTTCCTCGAAGTTCAGCTCCTTGAAATCCTGCTGGAAGATGGCGCGCAAGTCGATCAGTGCATCGATGTCCTCGACCGCGCGGGTGTAGCGCCGGACCGGTGAGGCAGGGTCGCTGCTCAGATAGGCGCAAAGATCGTGGATCGCTCCGCCCGCAGTCCCGTCGTCATTCCGTCCGGCAAAGGCGTAGATGCGCCATCGCCCGTCTGCCTCGGCAACGTGGCCCAGCTGCATGGGCTTCGCATCGGATAGCCTTAGAACCGGCGCTGAATGGAAGCGCTTGCCCACGATTTGACCTGTGGCAAGCGACTGGTGTGCCGACTTGGCGATGATCCGCGAAGGTTCGTAGTGAACGGCAAGCCCGCCGGTAAACTCCAGGTTTTCGATAAACTGCTTCTGAAACCGGGGCATTTCGCTGCCATCAAGTTCGGATTCTCCTGGCGGAGCGCTCATAATGCGCGCCCACTTGTGATCGGTCTCAACTAACCGCTTGGCTTCCAGCTGACGTTCGGCCGAGTAACTATGCAGCAGGCCCGGGTCTGACCGGCCGGTCAGAACATGGGCAAGTTTCCAACCGAGGTTGAAGGTGTCGCCCATGGAAACATTCATACCTTGCCCCGCCTTGGGGCTGTGGGTGTGGCAGGCATCCCCGGCGGTGAAAACGCGGGGTGTCCGGTGGGCAATCTCATCCGCGGGGACATCATCGAACTTGTCGGTCAGCCTGTGGCCGATCTCGTAGACAGACCACCAGACCACCTCTTTGACGTCGATGGAGTAGGGGGCCATGATCCGGTTCGCCGCAGCGATAATATCGCCGGCTGTCAGGTTGCGGTTCGACACCCGTTCATCCGGATTGAGCTTGTCGAGCTCGACATACATCCGGAAAAGATAGCCGCCTTCGCGCGGGATGATCAGGATATTGCCTTCCTTCGCTGACTGGATCAGGCACTTCCTGCGGAGATCCGGGAAATCTGAATTTGCCAGAATATCCATAACCCCCCAGGCCTGATGCGCCGCATCTCCGTGTAACTTGCCACCGATTGACTGGCGCACTGTGCTGCGCGCGCCGTCGCAACCAACCACATAATTCGCGCGCACCGTAACGGTGTCACCTGCGCTGCCATCTTCGGCCACGTGTTCCAAGGTAACGGTAACGGGGTGATCGTCGCTGCCGCTGTCAATCGCCAGGTCTTTGACGCGCAGCCCGTAATGGGGTTCCAAACGTGTTGGGGCGTTCTTCATCACGTCGAGGAACAACTGGTGTATCCTCGCCTGGTTCACGATTGTATGCGGCATCTCCGACTGATCATCGGCCACGTCCTGGGCGATCCCGACGCGGTGGATATGGCTCGGATCGGCAGGGTCCGGTTTCCAGAACGCCGTCTGGTTCACCCAGTAGGCTTCGCGCTTTACCTTTTCTGCGAATCCAAAGGCCTGAAACATTTCCATCGAGCGGACGCTGACGCCATCGGCTTGCCCTTTTTCCATAGGCCCGTGTTTTGGTTCGACAATCATAGTCGAAATTTCTGGAAAACCCGCCAACTGTGCCGCGAGACACAGCCCCGCGGGTCCACACCCGGCAATCAGTACATCGACCTTTTGCGGGATATCGTTTGCGTTCGAGGTGGCACGACCAAGACCAGGTGCTGGTGGTTTGACATCGGGATCACCAGGTTTGAACCCGTCAACGTAATATTGCATGGCCAACTCTCCACTTCACCGTTTTCTGACCGGTTATTACTGATTGTACTATTCAGCGCTCCCCTCAAGTAAGGTATGTATGCATACCATTCCGGTTAGCCAGCGCATTCATGCTGTTACTGCTGGTTGCTCTTCCCCAGCGTAGAAACCGGACTGAGAGGTGATGCGGTTAAGATCAGAGTCCCCGTTGATTTCGCAAATTCCAGTATGCCCGCCGGCTGCGTGACGAAGCCAGCCTGCGGGGGCACCGCACCGGGCTGAAGGTGGCAGCGCTAAGCGGCAAGATTCTTGCCCGCTTCCATGATGCGCCGACAGACCAGGCCGAGGTCATCCAAATCGCGAGACAACAGCAGAACCAGTTTCGCCAGCAGTGCAGCGTGCTGTTCCTCTCCTGCGGCGTCCAGCGCACGGGCCAGGGTTTCAAAAACGGATTCGAGGTCTTCCGGTGTCATTTGATTTCTCCTGCTGTGGCGCTGGCGAAGGCCTGCCGTAGCGCTCCAGGTGTGGCCCGGCACCAGCGGGCGGCAATATGGGTGTCGGGCCGGATGAGATAGGCGCTGTCCGGAGAGGCAGAAAGCAACCGCGCGGCGTCGGAACCCGGTGGCAATACAATATGTGTCAGGCCCAGCTCAGCAGCAGTTTCGGCCAACGCTTCCCCGAAGGTGACGAGACTGAAGCCGGAGCCCAGAAGGCCGGAGAGAAACCCGTCTGAGGTGCGGGCGTCGGGCAACACCGTGCCAGGCTGCGGGCCACCTTCGAAGCCCGTATCGTCGGCCCAGACGGCAGGGCTGGCGGCATAACTGTAGGGAGTCATCTGCCGGGGGTTGGCCAGCTCGCCTGCGAACGGATGGCTTAGCGCGAGGTTCAGCGCCGTGTCTCGCATCAACTGCCAGCCGGGGCTGGGCGGGGTCATGAACCGGGCCGACTTGGATGCATTGGCGAAGACATCCAGCGTCGCGCCGCGGCGTTCCGGCGTGTAGCTGTCCAAAAGCGCTGTCCCGGCTTTTCCTTGCAGCACCCAGGCCAGTTTCCATGCGATGTCATAGGCGTCGGCCAAGCCGTTGTTCAGGCCGCGCACGCCGAAGATTGGCACGATATGGGCGCTGTCGCCGACGAAGAACACGCGTCCGTCACGATAATCATCAAGCGCCAGCGTGTTGGCGGAATAGACGCTCCACCATTCCAGCTCCCAGTCGCCGTCATGGCCAATCTCCCGCAGCACTGCGCTGACCGAGGCGCGCACGGTTTCCTCGCGGATGGCCTCTGCCTCATCCTCGCCGTCGCGCAGCTGGTAGTCGATGCGCCAGATGTCATCGGGCTGCTTGTGGACCAGAACGGTGCCGCCGCGGCGGCAGTCAGGGTCGAACAGGGCGCGGCGGATGGTGGGGTAATCGTGCTGCATCTTCACATCGGCGATGACATAGCGGCCCTCGTAGTTCTCTCCCTTCAGGCGCAGGCCGCGCAGTTTGCGGATGGCACTGCGGGCGCCGTCCGCAGCCAGCACCCAAGCTGCGTAGACCGTATAAGTGCCGTGCGGATCCTCGACTGTCAGGGAGATGCCGTCGGGGGTGTCCCTTGCCCCGGTGACCCGGCTTTGCCAGCGGGTTTCGATCAGCGGCTCGCGGGCGATGGCGTCCCACAGATATTGCTCGATGTATTGCTGCTGAATGTTGTACATCGGCCGGTATTTCGCGGCCGGGCTATCGGGCATATCGAACTCGAGGATCTGGCGGCCGCGGTAGAAGCTGCGCCCGGTGGTCCAAGGCAGTGCTTTTTCCAGGAAGGGCGCCACTGCGCCGATACGCTCAAAGATGCGAAAACTGTGGCGGGCGACACAGATGGCGCGGCTTCCGTCGTTGAAGGTGGATTTGGCGTCAAACAGCACCGATGGCACGCCGTGGCGGGCCAGTGCGAGTGCTGCTGTCATGCCCACAGGACCGGCGCCCACGATGGCGACCGGAGTATCAGATTCTAGCCTGCTGCGGTCTGCCGGCGGATCGAAATGCGGGTAGGTGAAGTAGAGCGAGTCGGTGTCGCCGCGGCCTGCCGGTCTCATTGGTAAGTTCCTCCTTGCGTGGAAAAAACATAGCTGCCCGGCTGGCGTCCTGTCTGTCCTCCTTGAGGGGGGACATGATAGCTTGTGGCGATGGCATCCTGTATCCAGCATATCGATACTTGTCTTGCGCTGCTGGGCAGCGGCGGCTTTGCGCCGGCGTTTTCAGAGTTCATGGAAACGTTGGGGGCCGATCAGGTCATGGTGTTTGCGATCACTGATGGGAATGCGCGCTGCCTGTTCTCGCGCCATTACCGAAGTGCAGCTCTAGCCGAGGAACTGTCAGCGCAATATCTGGATGGCTGGTATCTGCAGGATCCGCTTTTGCCTGAACTGATGCAGGCGCAGCCTGGCACAGTCCGGCTGAGGCGGCTGGAGACGATTGCCGAAACGATGGGCAGCGACTACCGGCGGATATTCTTTGACACGCCGGGGCTGCGGGCCAAGACCACTGTGCTGGCCGCCGGAGTGCGTCTGAGGCTGTTCGTAAGCCTGTACCAGACGGGTGGGGCACAGCCAGACTGCGACGCGGATTTAGCGCGAATTGCAGGCCGGTTGGCGCTGATGCATTTCGAAAGTACCGCCGGCAGCGCCTCTCCACCGGCTCTGGACGCGCTGAGCGAGCGGGAGCGGGCGGTCTGCCTGGGTATTCTGGCGGGGCAGAAGGCAGAGGTGATTGCAGCTGCTCTGGAGGTCGCGCCCAATACCGTGATCACCTACCGCAAGCGCGCCTATGCCAAGCTGGGGATCAATTCGCGCGCGGGGCTGTTCGCGCTGTGCCGGGATCCTGATGCGAATGGCTGACATTGCTGCAAAGCTGGCGGCCGGGCCGCGGCAGGTTCCACAGTAAAAGTCCCGTTCAGGCAATGAGAACCTGAACGGGTCTCGGAGTTTACCCTACCGTGCTTCCCAGCCAAAGGGTCAGGGCAGGGAAGGCGATCAGCAGAGCCAGCCTGGCTACATCGGCGATGATGAACGGCACCAGCCCCCTGAAGATCTTTACCACCGGGACTTCCGGCAGCACGGCCTTGAGAACAAAGACGTTCATACCGACAGGTGGCGTGACAAGGGCGATTTCGGTCACCACGATCACAATGATGCCGAACCAGACCAGGTCAAAGCCTTGGGAAACCACCACCGGTGCGAACAGGGGCACGAAGATCAGAATGATGGCCATAGAATCCATCACGCAGCCCAGCACAAGGAACACCGCCATGATAACGAAAATCAGCGCGATGCCTTCGAGCCCGGTCGACTCAACCAGCGCCAAAACACCCGCGGCAAGCCCAGACAGAGTGAGCAGCTTAGACAGCATCAGTGCGCCGAAAAGCACAGTGTAAAGCGATACCGAGGTATAGGCGGTATCAATGATAATGGTGCGCAACACGCTCCAGCCGAGCCGCCCGTGAAAAGCCGCTATCAGGATGGCAAGACCAGCTCCCATGCCAGCGGCCTCAGTGGGGGTGAACAGCTTGGCATACAGCCCGCCGATGATCAGCCCAAACAGCAGCAGGAAAGGCCAGACGCCGGACAGCGCACGGAGCTTTTCCGGCCAGGGGGTGTTTTCCCCGCGCGGCGCATGGCTTGGGTCAAGAGCCGCAACGATGCGGATCGCCACCATGTAGGCGACCAGACCGATCAGCCCCGGCACAACTCCGGCGATAAACAAGTCGCCGATGTTGGTCTGGGTCAGAATTCCGTAGACCACCATGATGATCGAGGGCGGGATCAGGATGCCGAGTGTGCCGCCGGCGGCAATGGTGCCGGCCGCCAGCTCGTCGGAGTAGCCGTATTTTTTCATGCTCGGATAGGACACCTTGGCCATGGTGGCGGCGGTGGCATAGCTGGAGCCGCAGACTGCGGAGAAGCCGGAGCAGGCGGCCATGGCGGAAAGCGCCAGCCCGCCGCGCACGTTGCCCACAAAGGCATATGCGGCGCGGAACAGATCGTGGGCGATGCCGGTCTTGGAGATGACGTTGCCCATCAGGATGAACATAGGCACTACGGCAAGGTCATAAGATAGCACCGCGTCCGAGATCGTCAGCGGCACCAGCTGCAGCGCAATGTTCCAGTTGATCGCCAACCCGATACCTATGACCGAAACAGCGAGCAGCGAAAAGGCCAGCGGGATCCTGAGGAAGGCAAGCAGGATGGCCGCAGCCATGGATAGAGAACCGGCAATCATAACACTTCCTCCTTATGGGTGTTTTTGGCGTCGGCCAGCGGCCTGCCGAGGACCACGGCAAAGGCGGCCAGTGCAGACAGTGCGCAGCTCAGTGCCATGAAGAAATAGAGCGGTGCGCGCGGCACCCGGAGTGCCTGGCTGACTTCAGAAATGCTCGAGGCATTGAGGCCGTGCTTGACGAACAACCAGGCCATCAGACCGAGCACAGCTGCCACCAGAAGCCCGGTCAGCACACGCCACCATGCCAACCCAGGGCGGTCCAACAGTTTGTCGAGAAGATCGATTGTCAGATGCGCCCCCGCGGAGGTCACCAAAGGCAGGCCGGCAAAGACTACCAGCGCCATCAGGTGTTCGGTGATGTCGTTTGCACCGTAAACCGGTTCGCCGAACAGGCGCCGTCCGATCACATCGGTGAAGGTTAGGGCCACCATGGCCAGCAGAAACAGTGCCATTGCCGTTTCTACTGTCCGGCGGATTTTCAAAGCTAAAGCACGCATCCTGCGGCCTCCTCTTGCAGAAAGGGGGACGGTCACACCGTCCCCGAGTGGATTGCCCGGAGAGGGCTATTCTGCAGCCAATTCGGTGTAGGTCTCTCTGTAGAAGCCAAGCATCGCAGCCGGGTCTTCCACGCCGGCAGCCTTTGCCTTTTCGGTCCACTCCGACACCATCTCGTCGTAGATACTGTTCACCTCGGTAATCAGCTCGGGAGTGGCTTCGGCAATTTCGTGACCTTCAGCGGCCAGCTTCTCCGATGCAGCTGGGTTTTGGTGATCGAAGTTCTTTCCCCATGCAGCCGACAGGGCCTCACCGGTGACGGCTTCGATCGCCGCTTTGTCGGCATCACTGAGCCGGTCCCATTTGGCGCCATTCATGATCACGAAGAAGGTTGCGTCATAGAAACCGTTCGGAAAAATTGTATGATGCTTGAGGCTGTCCTCGAGCCTGAAGTTGACCACAGATTCCATGGTGTGGAGCGAGCCATCGATGACGCCGCTTTCCAGCATTTCGTAGGCTTTTGTGGCGGGCGCCGCGACGGGAACCGCCCCCAGTTTGGTCAGCAGCTGCTCCTGGATCGGGCCACCCATGCGGAACTTCTGGCCGCTCACATCCTCGGGTGTGGTCACAGCGGCGCTGCCGTGGTGCAGCTGCCCGCCTCCAAACATGCCTACGGCCAGCATCTTGACCCCATCAAAAGCAGGGTTGCCGGCCAGAAACTTCTCGTAGGTTTGCCACAGCGCCCGGCTTTGTGCCTCGGCGTTGGTGCCGGCGTTGGGGAATTCCGCGAACCACAGCGGTACGAAACGCTCCGGCTCGTAAGTGAAATTACCCCAAGTGATGTCGGCGACGCCATTGCGGGCCAACTCCCAGTGCTGCGGCGGGCTGGCCAGCGGCGCGGGCAGGATGGTTACGGTGACACGGCCTTCGGTGACCTCGGCGACCTTTTCAGTGAAGGGCACGAGAAAGTCGGTATGCACGAAATGGGTCGGCGGCACCCAGGACGACATTGTCAGCGTTTCCGCGCTGGCGGCTTGAACCGTTGCGGTCAGGATTGCGGCAGCAGCGGCCGCGCCTTTGAGCAGTTTGATGGCAGGGTTGATCATTTGTTTCCTCCCTTGGATGAATGATCGTGGTTATTCAGGCTTGTGGATGCGGATCGGGCACCCCGCGGGTCCGGCTTTTGGCCAGGTCGGCAAAAATCGCAGCGCCGAGCGGAATGACCGACGGGTCAAATACGAATTCGGGGTGATGCGGCGCACGGCCGTCCTGGCCGATGAAGAAGTAGCTGCCCGGCACCCGGTTCAGAAATTCCGAGAAATCCTCGGAGGCCATCAGATTGCGGGCATCCGCAATAACCTTGTCTGCACCGGCGACCCGTCTGGCCGAGGCCGTCACCGCGGCGACGGCGTCACTATTGTTGATAGTCACAGGAGCAACTTTGGTGACCTGAAGCTCTACCGCGACGCCGTAGAGGTGCTCGGCCGCAGTGGCGGCTTCCTGAAGCAGGGTGGCCAGCCTGTCGCGTATCTCTGGCGCGTTGGTGCGCATTGTGCCTTCGATGGAGACCTCAGCAGGCAACACATTGCGAGCCGTGCCACCCGTGAGAACGCCAAAGGAGATTACACCGGCTTCTCGCGCATCGATGATCCGGGTCGACGTTTGCTGTACCAAACCGATGAAGGCCGAGGCCGCCGCGATGGCGTCCTCGCCAGTATGCGGCATCGAACCGTGGGCACCATTGGCGCGAATGGTGACGTCGATGTTGTCAGCTGAGGCCATTGCTGCAGCTGATGGTATGCCGACTTTGCCCGCCGGCAGGCCGGGCAGGTTGTGCAGGGCGTAGATCTCGTCGCAGGGAAAACGCTCGAACAGGCCGTCGGCCAGCATTGCGCGGGCACCGGTCAGCAATTCCTCGGCAGGCTGGAAGATGAAATGCACGGTGCCTTCGAAATCTGGGCTGTGCGCCAGATAGGCGGCTGCAGTGAGCGCGGTGACGGTGTGGCCGTCATGGCCGCAGCCGTGGAACCTCCCTTCCACCTTTGAGCGGTAGGGCACGTCGGCCTCTTCTGCCATCGGCAGTGCATCCAGTTCGGCGCGAAAGCCGATGCGGCGGCCCGGTGCAGCATCACTGGCGCCTGCACCGTGCAAGGTTCCGACGACACCAGTGCCGCCGAGGCCAGTGGCAACTTCATAGCCGAATTCCGTTAGACGGCTTGCTACGAAGGCAGCGGTCCTGGTTTCTTCGAAGCCAGTTTCGGGATGGCTGTGAAGATCGTGCAGCCAGCTCTCAGAAATGGGCTTCTGGATGCTATACCACTCTGCAAACATGCGACGGGTCTCCATTATATCTTACGGCAAGATGGTTGCGCCGTGAGATTAAATTTGCAAACTAGTTGGAGTTTAAGAATATTGCTTGATGAAATCAGGGTATCGCTTGATACTTTTCCTGCACCGCGGCTCAGTAAATACGGATCTAAATGAAGATGAACAAAGCCTTCAGGAACGAAAGATTGACTTACCGGCTCGAGCTCGTGGCGCAGGAAGCGATCAGCGCCAATGACGAGATATTCTTGCGCGAAACGGGCTTCCGGATCCGGGAATTGCGGGTTTTAAGGCTAATTGACGACACACCTGGCACCACATTTGCGGAGATAGCCAAGGCGACGGGATTGGAGCGCAGCCTTACGTCGAGGATCATTCGAACCCTGTTGGGCGACGGCCTGATTGCGAGGGAGAACTCTCTCGAAGACGCCCGGGTGTTTCTGCTGACTACAACGCCCAAAGGGCAAAATATCCGTCGCATCGCCCGCCAGTTATCTGACCGTCTTGAGGTAATTCTGACTGAACCTCTGTCGGAACAGGAGCTTGCAACGCTTGACGGAATTCTCGACCGGCTCGGCAGCTGGATCACCACGGAAGAATACCGGACTGCTTTGGCTATTGATTAGGCAGCCTGTTCTGACGTTTTTCCCATAGAACCCCTCAGTAAACGTTGCTGCTCGATCCAACCGGCCTTGCGGCGGCGCAGCGCCTGCGGTTACCTCCGCGGCGAGGCCATCTCGCGGCGGGCGACGGCAGACAGCCCAGTTGAGGGGCCAGACAACGAACGGTAACCTCTCCGTGCGTCCAAGTAAGGTGGGCAACTTCCAGCTATTTACTGCAAGAGCAAACAGGCCTCTGATCAGAGCAAGAGGCAGACCTTCACAGTGAGTGTGTTAGACTGTTCATTCGCCAGGCAGAACGTGACAATGCTCCGGCAGCCAGTGAACCAAAAGTCTCTGTCCTGCTCTGATGTCTACCGTCTTAAGTTCGTCATGTCCTTTTTGCACTTTAAGTTCCTGACCCTGATCGGTTTCCAGGAAGACAGTGGCAGAGGCCCCTGCAAATTCGCCGCCGACAACCGTGGCTTCAATGCTGTTTGCTGTCCAGGGCGTCCCAATGGCGGCTAAGGACATGTTCTCAGAACTCACCGCAAAAGCCAGCGAAGATCCTTCAGTCTTTTGTACTTCTGAAGACGCTTTCAATGTGAATGCCGAGTGTTCTGATGCGACTTGCCAAACTTCATTTCCGCCCGATTTGAGGCTGCCGGCAAACACGTTGGATGAGCCCAGGAAGTCCGCAACAAAGCGGTTGTGCGGTTCGCGGTATATTTCCTCGGGCGTACCGATCTGTTCAATCTTACCGCGGCTCATGATCACCACCCGGTCGGCCATGGAGAAGGCCTCGGACATCGAATGGGTAACGTAGACGAAAGTGATGCCCAGATCCTTTTGCAGGCCCGAAAGTACCGACTGCATACGGACTTTCAAATGGGCGTCAAGAGCGGAAAGCGGCTCGTCCAGCAGCAGGATCTTAGGTTCGGTCACCAGCGAACGGGCGAGCGCGACACGCTGGCGCTGGCCGCCGGACAGCTGCGAGATGTTGCGGTCAGCAAACTCCAGGATACCAAGCCGGTCCAGCCACTTGCGGGCCCGTTCACGCCGTTCACCCTTAGACACTTTGCGCATCTTAAGGCTGAATTCGACATTCTCCTGCACCGTAAGGAAAGGGAACAGGGCCAGGCTCTGCCAGACCATCGGCGTGTCCCGCTCCCAAGTCGGCCTGCCGTTGATCTTCTCCCCGTCCAGAAAAATGCTGCCTTCGGTCGGATCCTCAAGTCCGGCCAGCATCCGCAAGGTGGTTGTCTTGCCGCAGCCCGAAGAGCCCATGATTGCCAGGAATTCGCCGCGGGCTATTTGGAAGTCGGCCCTTTCAACAGCGGTGAAGCTGCCGAACTTTTTAACAACGTTGTCAAAATGCACGATTGGAGTGTCCAGCATGGCTCTGTCCTGTCTGTTAAGAGGTTTTGGCGTTTGGATTGCGCATCAGAAGCTGGGCAATCACGATGAAGGAGATTGAGCTGACAAAGGCGAGCGAGCCGATGGCATTGATCCGGGGGCTGACCTGGCCCTGAAGGAAGCCCAAAACCTTGACTGGCAGGGTCTCGTTCAGGCCCGACACAAACCAGGCCACCGCGAACTCGTCAAAGGAAACAGCCATGGTGATGAACAAGGCGGCATAGATTGCGGGTTTGGTAAAGGGGATGATCACATGGCGCATTGTCACCCATTCATTGCCGCCCAGGTTCCAGGCTGCGGCTTCCAGATCCGGGTCCATCTGCGACAGGCGCAATCGGATGATGGCCATGGCAAAGGGGCTGCACATCACGCCGTGGGCAATGACGACTGAGACCACGTTGCCGGAAAGGCTGATACGGGAGAGGAAGGCCAGCATCGCCAGGCCCATGATTACCACCGGGATGGTGGGCGGCAGCAGGGCCAGGGCCAGATAGGCGGTTTTGCCAAAGAACTTGTAGCGGAAGTCGGTGTAGGCGCCGCCAAATCCCAGCAGCGTGGCAATCGCTGCAACGCAAGCGCCAACCAGCAGAGTGTTGAAGAAGCCGGCCCAGACCAGCGGATCTTCCCAGATTAGCCGGTACCATTCAGTTGAGAACGAGCCTAGCGGCAGCGAAGGAAAGCGGTCCGAGTTTAGTGAGAAAACAAAGCTGCCGACAATCGGTGCAAAGATGAAGATCAGGCACAGCGTGATATGCAGCTTCAGAAGGCCGTCGATAATGGGGTTGCGGTTACCGGTCATTTTCCAGCCTCCCTGTAAGCGAATTTGATGGCGGCAAAGGCTACTGTCAGGAGTGTGGCGATCATCGTTAGAGCCACTACCGCGGCGCGCGGCCATTGCTGCCCGGATTTGGTGATGTCGGTGATCATGATCGAAAGGGTCGGCGGGTTGCCTCCGCCCAGGTAAAGGGGGCTCACAAAGTCGCCAAAGCTGAGGATGAAGGCGAAGAGACCCGCGATCACCAGACCGGCTTTGGCGGAAGGTATGATCACTTCCAATACTGTCCGCAGGCGGCCGCAACGCATGTTGTGGGCGGCCTCGACCAGATCACGGTTCACAAAATTCAGGCTGAAGACTTGCAACAGGATTACCAGCGGCAGGCACAGGGTGGCATAACCGGCGAGGGTGCCAAAGCTGTTGTTGAGCATCGGATACGGGCCGAGGCCAAAGTAACCCAGGAAGGCATTAAGGATGCCCGCGTCGGACAGGAAAACCTGCAGCGAATAGACCCGGACCAGATAGCTGGTGAAGAAAGGGATGATCAGGACGAAGATCATCCAGCGTTTCGCATTTTCGCCCAGTTTGAACGAGATCGCATAAGACGCCGGGAAAGCCGTCAAGCTGATCAGCACCGCACTGGCAGAAGCCAGCAGCAGGGTCCTAAAGTAGGCATCCCAGAACACGCTGCGGGAATAGATCTTGACCCAGTTCACAGTGTCAAAATCGGGCTGCATTTGAAAATTCCGCACCGTCCAGAAACTGAGCGCCACCAGAAACGCCAGGGGGAATAAAAAGAAGGCCAGCTGCCAGATAAGTAGAGGCAGCGAGAACGTCAGTGAAAACAGATTCGGCCGTGTATTCATTGGTCTTTCAGCGCCGGGAGGCAGCTGACCTTCAGTTGGGCACCGGTAGCCGGGGGAGGAGACAGCTCCGGTGCTGGTGGGGTTAGGCGCCTTTGTAATCGGACCAGAAGTCGTTCCAGTCCTCGAGGCTTTGCTGCACTGGCAGCTGGCGGTACTTGATGCGGTCTTCGCGGATCAGGTCCATGGCGTTGTGCTGGCCCAGCACCATGTTCTGCCTCTTGGCTTCGGCCGGGTTCGCCTCATTCAGCACGACCCAGCCCTTCTTGTTGGGGATCAGCGCCGGGTAGGCCGCCATATCCGCCGATTTCGCTTGGCCTTCCGGCGAGGTGATGTACTGAATCCACTTGCGCGCCATCTCCTGGTTGCGGGATCCCTTGCCGATCGAGAAGCTCTCGGTCCACTGCAGGCCGCCTTCCTCCGGAATGGCGGTGCGCACATTGGCGCCGTTTTTTTCGAGCACGCCGGTGATCCAGTCGCCAATGCCCGCAAAGGCAGTCATCTGACCGTTCTTTAGCGACGAGAAAGTACCGCCATAGTCAAAGAATCCGCCCACCTGGCCGCGCAGCGCCATGGTGCTGTCCTGCACCTGCTGCCAAGCCTCGTCACTCAAGTCGAAGGGATCGGAATTGCCGTTCAACAAGCTGATCTGCCCCAAGTTTGGAAGGTGCCAGTCGAAGTGGCCTAGCTTGCCGGTCAGACGGCTGTCGCTGAAGATGTTGTAACTGGCTGCATCGCTCTCGCTCAGCACATCGGCGTTATAGGAAATGCCCAGGAAGCCGAACCGGGTGATCACTGAATAGAGCTTGCCGTCTTTCCAGTGGCCTGGGAATTGTTGGAACTCCGGGAAGAAGTCGTCAAAGGCATAGTCATTTGAGTCCAGCTCCTCAATGTAGCCGGCCGCGTTCAACTGCTGCACATATTCGGCGTCGGACAGGATGACGTCATAGGTGCCCGGCGGCGACTGGGCGATCAGGCCCAGCATGTTGTCGCCTCCGGTGTAGTATTTCGGGGTGAACTTCACATTGTGCTGGTCTTCAAATTCGCCAACGATATCAGGCTCCGCGTGGCCGTACCAAGCCAGCATCGACAAGTTCACGGTTTCCGCCGCAGCGCGGATGGACAGAAACGGGGTTGCGAGCGCCGCGCCTGCGGCCGACTTCAGCAGCGCCCGCCGAGTGGGATGGGTGAGTTTGGCAGTCATGTCAGTCTCCTTGCTGGTTCTATTGCGCAGCTGTTGCCGCTGCGCTTGCCGGAGAGCGATCTCCGAATTCTTTCCGCAGCGCTTTGACGATCCCTGCGGTGCAGACGTTGAGAAGCAGCTCGCCCTTTTCGGCCGAGGCATCTTTGGGGGAAGACAGGGTGCCGGTTGCGGGCGTCCAGTCCTCGTGCGGGGGGTAGACGTCATATGGCGGGAATTCGGCCGGCGCGTGGTCGATTGCGTCCTGCAGCCACACCAAATCCGGGTAAAGCTTGAGCATCAGTGAAGTTTCCAACACACCGCCGTGTTCGATGTCCCAACCCAGGAAGCCGTCCGGGTAGAGCTTGGCGATTGAGTCATCGCTGACAAAATCCCAGTAGGACAGCACCACAATTTTCAAATCGGTGATGCCGTCCCAGCGCAGTTCCCGCAGGGCCAGATCGATGCCCTCAACGATGAACCAGGAGTTCTCGAAATGGCCGTTCACCAGGCAGATCTGGCGGTTGCCGTGGCGGGCGAATTCCTTGATCACGTCTTTCAATGCGTTGACCAGACTGCTGCCATCCAGACTGGTAGTGCCGGGAAAGAAGTTCCCGCCTCCGGATTTCTGGTGTGATTTGTATCCATAGGTAAAGGGCGGAGCGACAAGGCTGCCGGTCTCTGACGCCACCCTGCGGGCAAACTCGGTCGGCAGCAGCACGTCTACATGCATTGGCATGTGATGCCCGTGCTGTTCCATCGATCCGATCGGGATCAGAATGGGGGTGCTGCTACCTGTGACGCGCGATTTATACTCCGGCCAAGGCAGCTCGGCGGCAAAAACTGAAGCGTTCTTCATGGGGAGGCTCAATCCGGGAAGTTAAGGTTGGCTTTACTTTGACTCCAGATGCGCCATGTGGGAAATTGATAGTGGCAATGGTAGAATAAGATTTGTAAATGTCTCGAAAGTTCACGAACCTGCAAACTGACTTGCTGCGCACCTTTGTGACGGCAGTCGATCTAGGGAATTATACTGAAACCGGACAAACTCTTGGCCGGACCCAGCCGGCGATTTCCTTGCAAATCCGTCGCCTGGAAGAGCTCAGCGGCTGCAAACTGATCGTGCATCAGGGCAAGGAGCTGACGCTTACGGAAGATGGCCATGCTCTGATCGGGTTTGCCCGTGAAATACTGCGGCTGAACGACAGCGCTGTGGCTCGGCTGTCGCGTTCCAGCATTCAGGGCGTGCTGCGAGTCGGCCTGCCGATCGACTATGCAATCGGTTTCTTTCAGGAGATCATTTCGGACTTTGTTTCTGAAAACCCGGCCGTCACGCTGGACATTCGCTGCAATTGGAGCCGCGATCTTTTGAGTAAGCTGCATGCGGACGAGTTGGATATGACAATTGCCATTACCGACTCCATGCCGGCGCCATATGTCTCGCACTACTGGTCTGAACGTCCCAAATGGGTTTGCGCAAAGGGGTTTCATTTCAATCCGGATGAGCCGTTGCCGCTGGTTCTGCACCCGGAGGGATGCGTTTACAGGGGCCGGGTGATCGAAGCGCTGAATGGTGAAGGACGCAAATGGCGGATCGCTTTTGAGAGCCCCGGCATCTCGGCACTGCAGAACGCGGTGGCCAGCGGCTGGGGCATTTCTGCCCTTACAACTAAGACCCTGCTCCCGGGCATGCGTATCCTGACACCGGACATCGGATTTCCGCAGCTGGCGCGAATACATGTCGGGTTGTTCTACAAACATGTGCGCCAGAGTGAGGCTGCACTGAAATTGATCGAACAGATAGCTGGAGGCGTTGGGGGCTTCCGTAAGACTCTGAAGCCGACGTCCGGGTAGGATGGATTTGGGTTATTTATAGTAGGATCATATCTATTAATTTTTTGAGATCTTTTTTCGGTGTTACCGACTGGGACACGCTCCGAAGAAAGGATCAAACATGTCTGAAGATATGCTCCACGTCATGGAATGGCACAATGGCGAGAAGGATTTTTCGCCATTCTCTGACCAGGAAATGAAACGCCGCCAGGACGAGCTGCGCGGCTGGATGGCAAAACAAAACGTCGATGCGGCGCTGTTCACGTCCTACCACTGCATCAACTATTATTCTGGCTGGCTGTACTGCTACTTCGGGCGCAAGTACGGTATGGTAATCGACCAAAAAGATGCGACCACGATTTCCGCGGGCATTGATGGCGGTCAGCCTTGGCGCCGCAGCTTCGGAAACAACATCACCTATACCGACTGGCGCCGCGACAATTTCTATCGGGCTGTGCAGGAGCTTACCAAGGGGGCTAAGCGAGTCGGTATCGAGTTCGACCACGTGTCGCTGGACTATCGCCAAGCGCTGCAGGATGCGCTGCCGGATGTGGAATTCGTCGATGTGTCTGGCCCCTCCATGTGGATGCGGACGATCAAATCCGATGAGGAGCTGAAACTGATCCGCGAAGGCGCGCGGATTTGTGATGTGGGCGGCGCAGCGGTGGCCAATGCGGTGAAGGCAGGTGTGGCCGAGCATGAAGTGGCAATTGCCGGAACCAATGCGATGATCCGTGAAATTGCAGCTTCGTTCCCCTTTGTTGAACTGATGGACACCTGGACCTGGTTCCAGTCCGGCATCAACACCGACGGCGCCCACAACCCCGTCACCAACCGAATTGTGCAGTCCGGCGATATCCTCAGCCTCAATACCTTTCCCATGATCTTTGGCTACTACACTGCGCTGGAGCGGACCTTGTTCTGCGACCATGTGGACGACGCCAGCCTGGACATCTGGAAAAAGAACGTCGCCGTGCATGAGCGCGGGCTGGAGCTGATCAAGCCCGGTGCAAAGTGCAAGGATATCGCGTTGGAGCTAAATGAGATGTACCGGGAGTGGGATCTGCTGAAGTACCGCTCATTCGGTTACGGTCACAGCTTTGGGGTGCTAAGCCACTATTACGGCCGCGAGGCCGGGGTCGAGCTGCGCGAGGATATCGATACCGAGCTGAAGCCCGGCATGGTGGTGTCGATGGAGCCAATGGTCATGCTGCCAGAAGGCACGCCGGGCGCGGGCGGCTATCGCGAGCATGACATTCTGATCGTAGGCGAAGACGGTGCCGAGAATATAACCGGATTCCCCTACGGCCCGGAGCACAACATTGTCGGCGGTAAGGCCTAAGATGCAGGGGAAGGCCGGAATACTGCTGCAGGGGCTGACCTGTTTGGTTGTCCTGGCTGGGTCCATTAGCCTGCTTTCGCTGGCCCCGGATCCGCAGCGGACCAGCGAAAGCGCCGCCAAATGGGTCTATTTGCGTCTGGCCTTCCCCGTCCCGCAATAACAACACACCGCGCCCGCGTGTGCGTTGCTTGAAAATGCCTGAATATCAAAACCCGGACAGAAGCTTGCTTTCTAATGTCCTGGAGACCGCCCATGCAAGACAACCGCTTCCTTCCGAAAGGCGCTGCCACTGTACGCTTCGACAGCGACGCGCCACCGAAGAAATTCCATTTTCTTCTGCTGCCCAAAACTACGATGTTGGCCTTCAGCGCCGCAATCGAACCGCTGCGGATTGCCAATCAGCTAACGCAGAAGGCGCTGTTTGAATGGCATGCGCTCAGCCCGGATGGCCTTCCGGTAACCTGCTCGAACGGCATTCCGATACAGGTTGATTCCGGGCTGGTCGACCTGGACCGCAATGCTTCGCTCTTTGTCTGCGCAGGGACGGAGCCAGCGCAATCCTATGACAGCCGGGTTGTCAGCTGGATCAGTCGCCAGAAAGCACATGGTGCAAGCGTTGGAAGCATCTGCACCGGCGCCTTTGCTTTGGCGGCAACAGGTGTTCTGACCGGTCGGCGGTTTACTCTGCATTGGGAAAATGCCCCGGGTTTTGTCGAGCTGTTTCCTTGTCTCAAGCCGTCCGGCAACTTCTATGAATCCGACCGCGGGCTCTACACCTGTGGTGGTGGCCATGCCGCAACTGACATGATGCTTGAAATCATTGAGGCCCACTGCGGCTCCCACCTTGCTTCCTGCGTTGCCGACATGTGCCTGCACAAACGCCCAGGAGCAGGCATGTTGCGGCAGATTTCGCCGGTGTCATCAATGCTTGGCTGCCGCAATCAGAATCTGATCCGTGCCGTGCGCTTGATGCAGGCGAACCTGGAAGAGCCGCTGGACATGGATAGAATTGCCAGTGCGCTGGCTGTCTCTCGCCGCCAACTGGAGCGCCTGTTCCAGAAATATGTCGGACAGTCGCCCTGGCAGTTCTACTTCGGCCTGCGGCTGGAGCGGGCCTTTTCCTTGCTGAACGAAACCGACCTAAGCGTGCGCGAGGTCGCCATGGCCTCAGGTTTTGAAAATGCCTCGTACTTCTCTAGGCAATTCAAGCGTAAGTTTGACCGTTCACCGCACAGTTTCCGCAAATCCTGGTCGCTTAGCAGCTGCGCGCCATAAGCATCCTTAATCCAGGTATTTGCAGTTCTCATTACCTGCCTCCCCACTGCTCAGCTAAGGTTTCAGGCTGAACATCTATTGCCTGTTGGCGGCCCGGGAGGCCGGTTCATGGCTGGCCCGCCCAGGTTCAGCCGAAACTCAATAACAGGGAGAAACTATGTCACTCGAACAGGGCTTTGACGGCCACTACCCCTATAACGCCGTCGCCAAAGTCGGCCTGTTGAAAGGCGCCCACGCTCGGATGAGCATCGCCTCGAAACTCATGGTCATTGCCTTTGTGTTGTTCACGGTATCCAATGTCGAACTCGCCTCCGGTGTGTTCGACGGGATCAAGCAGTGGATCACCGGCACTCTTAGCTGGTATTACATCCTGATGATCAGCATCTTCCTGCTGTTCAGCATCTGGCTGGCCTTCAGCCGCTACGGCCACATCCGGCTGGGCAAGGACAACGACCGGCCGGAATTCGGAAATTTCTCGTGGTTTGCCATGCTGTTCAGCGCAGGCATGGGCAATGGTGTGCTGTTCTGGAGCATTGCCGAGCCGATGTATCACCTGCAAGGCAACCCGTTCATCGAAATGGCCGGAACTGAGGCGAACTCGGCGCTGGCCGCCAGCACGGCAATGCTGATCACTGCCTTTCACTGGGGCGTCCACGGTTGGGCGGTCTATGTGATTGTTGCATTGTCTCTGGCCTTTTTTGCCTACCGCAAAGGGTTGCCGCTTTCGATGCGGTCCACCCTTTATCCGCTGATCGGCGACCGGATCTACGGGTTCTGGGGCCATGCCGTTGACCTGCTGGCAATCTTTGGCACCATTTTTGGCGTTGCCACCACACTGGGGTTGGGTGTTCAGCAAATGAACACGGGGCTAAACCTGCTTACCGGAATTGCCAATTCAACTACCAATCAGATCATCCTGATTGCTGTAGTGACCGGCATTGCCACGCTTTCGGCCGTCTCGGGCGTGTCCAAAGGTATCCGCATTATCAGTGAATTGAACATGTGGCTGACATTTGCCATCCTTGCCTTCTTCCTCTTTGCCGGCCCGACCGTCTATCTGCTTGGTCAATACGTCAATCTGGTAGGTAATTACGTGCAGAGCTTCGTGCCGATGGGCCTGTGGGTGGACGAAGAGCCGGGGCGGCAATGGCAGGGCTGGTGGAGCGTCTTCTACTGGGGCTGGTGGATAGCCTGGTCGCCGTTTGTCGGCCTGTTCATCGCCCGTGTCTCCAAGGGCAGGACCCTGCGCGAGTTTGTGGTTGCCTTGCTGATCGTCCCACCGCTTGTCACCATGTTCCTGCTGGCCATGTTCGGCGGCAACGCGGTCAGCATCGAATTGCAAGGCGCTGGCGGTATCATCGAAGCGGTTAATGAAAGTCCGACCCTGGCACTTTATGCAACGCTTGAGGGCATGGATGTTGGTCTCTGGGGCACTGCCTTTGCGGCAATCGTCACCTTCCTGATTGCCTCATACTTCATCACCTCGTCGGACTCCGGTACCTTGGTGATCTGCACCATGCTCGCGATGGGCAGCCAGCACCCGCCGCGCCTGGTCCGGATCTTCTGGGGCGTCACAGAAGGCGTTGTCGCCAGCGTGCTGCTGGTCGCAGGGGGACTTGTTGCACTGCAAACGGCGTCGATCGCTGCTGCTCTGCCATTCTCCTTTGTGATACTTCTGATGATGATCAGCTTGTATCGGGCTCTGAAGGATGAGCTTCCGCCCAAGTAGCGCAGCCTTTTCAAAGACCCGCACGCCGCATCCCACAGACTGCGGCGTGCAACTTGCGAAGCCGCCTGTAGGACCCCGCTTTTGCTGAGTAACCATTTTTTGAGCAGTGACCATTCTCTCCTGCGGTATAAGCCGCTGACCGTCTTGCTTAGACGACATATTCTGAAAAACCACTGTTCTGACCCACTGTAAAGCCGCATGCACTTTTAGTGCGGTACCATGCTTGAACTCAGCCCGTGAACAGATGGCATGGCAAGACATTGGTGTTGTTCTCCGTGACTTGCTAGATTTCCACCGCGTCCGCGAATGTCTTCAGGAGAGGGCTGTGAGGGATCTTTCGCGCGTGGTGCATGATCGCACGCGGTGCGCATAAGGTACCATTTGCAAGGTCGGTCTCACTTGGCGTGCCGGATAGCATTGGACGGCCCATACCTGCCATTCAAGATGATGTGCGTTCGCTGCTAGCGCAGCCCTCTTTCCGGTCGTTCGCTGCGAACTCAGAATTATGAACAGTCGGACGCAAACTTGACGGGCAAAATCGCCACTAGCGGTCGCTTCTTTGTAGGCAGCCTTCGGTAGCTTCATGGAAACCAGTTAATAGTGGCCTCCCAGAAAACCCATTCGCTACCACACCTTATGCACTCAAAGGTTGGCGTGGAGCGAACATGACCGACCGAGAAGCCTTGCAACCTCAAAAAACTAAGGCATAGTCTCTGCTAATCATAAATTTATGGGGCACTATCACACCCTCTGGGTTGCGCCCTGCGAAGCAGATTGACCGTGATGACCGACAAAACATATTCCAGAAACATACTCATTGATACTCCCTCACAAATCGACGCATTCCAAGGCAAGGGCCATGAGAGAACTGCCAAGAGTCTTGCTGTCGCTATATCTCAGTTTGAAAACTCTGATCGCTCTATCGGTCTTGACGGTCCTTGGGGAAGCGGGAAATCAAGTATCGTTGAGATCGCGGCGAGGGAGCTAAATGAGCTTTCCAAAAACGGCGGCAAGAAATTTGTCTTTTTCACTTTTGATATCTGGAAGTCTCAGGGAACAGCCTTTCGTCGCGCATTCCTTGAGCACTTCGTTTCTTGGTCCATACAGAATTTTCCTCGTAAAAAAGTCGAACTGCAAAAAATAGAAGAGAAAATACGTGGCAAGACACGACATGTAACCACGGACAACAATACAACATTGGATTGGTACGGTGTATTGGTTCTACTCACGCTACCTTTTCTACCCATCTTCTATTTTTGGGCAAAGAAAGAGTATGACCTTTCGACCAGGCCTACGGAGACGGCCCCCACGCCCTCAGATGCTGTCGGAGCTGCAGGAGATGTCATTTCGGCAAGCGAACCATTCCTAAATTCTGCCCCCATGTGGGTCCTATACATCTTTCTCTTGGTTACTCTGGCAAAGGCCGGTTGGATGTATTTTTCCCATGAAAAGTCAAAGAAGGTCACATTTTGGGAGGCCTTGTCGCGGACTTTGTTGATCACCGCGAAGCAATACGAAAAGCAACAAAGCACACAACATATTAGGGAGGTGGATCCAAATGACTTTGAGTTTCAGGCTACGCTTTCTGAAATCATATCGACAGTGCAGAGCCCAAAAACGAGAGTTGTTTTAGTTCTGGACAACATTGACCGCCTACCCGTTGAACAAATTGACGATCATTGGTCCGCAATTCGATCAATTTTTTCTAGAAGTATCGCCGAAAGCAAGCGCGCAAAAGATGATTCAATCACCGCAATTGTTCCATATGATAGGTATCACATCCAAGGCATAATTCATGGAACAGGTGACGGCCATGACATCTCCCCAGCAGAGGGAGCACTAGCGAAGCGGGAGCTGTTCTCGAAAACATTCGATGAAATATTGTTTGTTGCTCCCCCTGTCATGTCAAATTCACGAGAGTTCTTTGAAAGCCTAATATCTGAAGCACTGCCCAGCTTTCGGAACCGCGAAGAACTGTTTAGGGTCTATCTAATATTTTCAACGTATATGAGACCACCGAACGGTCACTTTACGCCTCGACAAATTATTTCGTTCATCAATGATTTGACTAATCTTTTCTGTATACACGAAGGAAAGCACCCTCTTAGCACGGTCGCCGTTTATACCTGCCATAGGGAGCGCATATCAGATGACCCATTCCTCTTGACTGGCGATTCACTTATCGACGCCAAGCTGCGGCGGCTTGCTCCAGACCCCGAAATAGAACAGAATTTGGCCGCGCTTTTGTACAACGTTGATAGCCAATTTGCGCTGGAAATTCTTCTTGATGAGCGCATTTCGACTGCGGCTGTGCAGGATGATCCCAAAGAACTAGCTGAACTGTCCCAGTCCCATGGCTTTGATCTCAGGGTGGACGAAGTCATTCGATCCCACGCCAAAGACTGGATCGGCGCTGGAGAGTTCGGAAAAGCGACCATCAACTTTGGGAAATTGCTGCCCGAATACGCAGGCACAGCCAAACATCAAGTTGTAGAAAGTCTGGTTCACTTCTTCAAAGAAATTCCTGAGCTAGGTCCTGAAAAGGAGGATTATCTCCCTTACTTTAGCTTGCTCGATTTCTGTCCACCAAACAGGGTTTCAGACCTTTCACAGGAAATGATTTCAAAGGTATTGAACACGACTATTTCGGATGACAAAGGTGAGATGAGCTACAGTGCAGGCCACTCAACAATTGATTTTATTGACTCTTTGAAGACACATTTGACTGACAAGCTGACGACAGTTGAATTCCGCGGCCTGTTGAAAGAATTCAAACTTCCATCTGATCCCGATTTCATGCTGGGTGTTGCGAACAGAGTCAGCGAGTGCGAAATTTCTCTTTCTGATTTTGGTAGTGTCGCATTTTCCCTCAAAGAAGATGACAGAAAATTGGAAGACTTTGCGCGTGATGACTACCACCTGTCTGAGGCGGCGTTTGGAGAATTGCTAGGCGCAAAAGTAGTCTCAACACAAAAGTGGGTTGAGACTGCGAACAGCATCATTGAGTTGCTAAAGGATCCTGAAAATGCCGACAAGGAAACTTTAGATGGCCTTCTTGGTACACTTGCCAAAATCTGGACCAATCTTGCTCAAACAAAGCGCAAAGAAGTAAACTTGAGCAGCCTCTCAGAAAGTGCAGTGTTTTATACTGGCTTGAAGGATGTGTATGAGGGCGAGCTAGAAGCGACAGGTTTAGGTCATGCGGTATTTCTAGTGAAACACCCAAGGCTCAAAGAGAATTTGCCCTCTACTGAAGAAGAAGAAAACGGAACTTTCACTTCAGAAATGAGCGCCGCGAAACAATGGTTCGCAGATGTCTACGAGGGAGAAACCGAGCTGGAGCAAACTCAGGTCGATCGTATTTTTGAAAATGCCAGATCGACTCTTCGTTTAGGATCGTGGGTTGATGCTGGACGCGAAGGTGGCGATGCACTCATTGAACGCGTTGTGCGAACCTCGCTTGAAAACCAGGACCTTCCTCGCTTTGCCCTAACGACATTCTTGAACAATTTCGCTTATTCTCAAAGTCTTGTACCGGACCAGTTCGTTGAGGTTTTGCAGAAGTATGACTCATATATTGGTCAAGACTCCGTCAATGAACTTAAGATGTCGGAAATTCCAATCGGGGTGCTCTCTAATACTAAAGACATTTCAGGTGGCGGTTGGCGGCGTGTTCACAAGAAAGTTGAGGGTGCCTTGCTTCAAACGGAGCACAAACTCTGGGAAGAAAAGCTGGAAAATGCGGACCACGACGTTTGCCTTGTTGCCGAAATGGCCCGCTCTCATGAATTGAAGTTGGATAATGCTGATTTCAGATCTGCATTTATGAACATGGTTCTGAAAGTTCTTAGGGGCGACATTACTGCGTTTCCCAATGAGATAAACTTTGATGCCGTATTTGAGGCGATACCTGAGAGCTTCCAAAACGATATTTTCCGCCAGTGCCGTGAGAAAGTTTCTGAGGTTTCTCACGAAGGTCTGAGGCTGGCAGAGGAACTATTTCCAAATGTGCTTGGAAGCATAGTTTCGTCGGGTGACAAGATCAGCGCCGGCGAGAAGGACAACGTAACAAGACACTTACTATGTACCGCCTTGGAATCTGGGAACGTGAACGTATTGAATATCTTCCTTAGCCTTGGCCGTCGAAAGGTTGGGGATTTTATCAACAAGTCCCATCAATCTACGAAAGACAAAGTAGATGGAGCATTGGCATCTTATGCTAATGCCTGCGATGATCGATCATATTTTCAGCAGGTTAGTGACCTAGTCAAAGGCAAGAAGAAAGCCAAGTCTCTTTGGGGAATTTGGTTCCCGCATTTGGTAACGAGTAGCGAAGATGAGGAAGAAGAGACTGAGGATTAAAGATCAGCCCGTAGGAAAAAGAATATCGGTAAATTCTTAGGGCAAAGCTCATTGGGCGTGCGCGAGGCGTAGTATCGTAGAGCAGTTGATCTGGTCGTTCAATCCAAGCGAGAACCCTTCGATGGTGGCCTATCTCAGTCTGGCCCACATCGAAGCAACGTTGGTAGTTCGAGGCCAGCTAGATTCTTCATCAATGGCCGCTTTAGAGCTTTCTACGGTCTGCGACACATCTGCAGCGAACTTCCGGTTTCCGCCCTTCCTGGGGGAGAGAAGTAGGTCGGAAGGAAGAAATGGTCGTGTCCGCTTCGGGCTGAGGCTGTGTGAAAACGGGAGCCCGCGATCTCTCTCGTCGAACTCATTTCCGCAAATTATCCAGGGAACCATTCAACTGGACGAGAGATTGCAGACATTTGGAGTTTCCGGCTGAACAAGGGGAACTATCAGAGTTTTCACACAGCCTCCGCTGGTTGCCGCCGTCTTCCGGGGTGTTTGCAACTTGATGTGATGCCCAAGCAAGGTGGTCTAAGCGTTATGCTGCTAGAAGAGCTATTTGCGGACGCAGAACCCGAGCATTCGTGAGCTACTCATACATCAGCAGGATTCTCTCGCCGACTCTGCGTATAGTGTGTCCATAAGGTCACTACTTCGTACTTTCGCACTTAAAATGGAGCAAACTCGAGTTCGGTCATCTTCTTTGAGGCGGCCAGTTTTTTTCTCAATGAGGGGTGACCGCTCTCCATCAAAAGGGCCGTAGGTCACCCCTCATTGCATGCCGCGTAAGCGGCATTCTGTTCAAAAAGACGCAAGCTCTAGCATGTTGGGCTTTTACTGTGGCGATCACTTTGTGAACAAAAACAATGAATGAAGTAGCGCCAGGTATGTTGTTGAACAATAGTAATAAAAAATGGATGTGGGCAAAGTTCAGTTTGTATTTAACCCAGCTGCATCTACTGCTTTGCCCGTCCGACCCATGCCTATCTGGGGCTGTCGCCGGGGCTGGATTTTGAAACCCGGCTGGTGGCGAGGCCGAACGCGGCCGAGGTGCTGCGCCGGGAGCTGTCGGCGCCGCGCTACAAGGTGGCCACGATTGCGCTTGGCACCAACACCGATCCCTATCAGCCGTGTGAGCGGGACCATGGCATCACACGTGCCTGCCTGGAGGTGCTGCAGGCGTTCAATCACCCGGTGGCGATCGTGACCAAGGGCGCGATGGTGGAGCGGGATCTGGATATCCTGGCGCCGATGGCGGCCAAGGGCCTGGTGCGGGTCGGGATCTCTGTCACCACGCTGGACTCGGATCTGTCCCGCCGGATGGAGCCGCGGGCGCCTTTGCCCGCCCGGCGTCTGGCCGCCATCCGCCGGCTGACGGCGGCGGGGGTGCCGGTGCGGGTGATGACCTCTCCCATTGTGCCGGGGCTGACGGATCATGAGCTAGAGGCGCTGCTGGCCGCCGGGGCAGATGCTGGGGCCGATGCCGCCAGCTGGATCATGCTGCGGCTGCCGCGGGAGGTATCGGAGCTGTGGCAGGAGTGGCTGGCGGAACATGAGCCGGGCCGCGCGGCCAAGGTGATGGCGCGGCTGCGGGAGATGCATGGCGGGCGCGATCACGACCCGCGCTGGGGCCACCGGATGCGGGGCGAGGGGCGTTATGCGGAGATGATCGCGCAGCGTTTCAAGGCGGCCTGCCGGCGCCTGGGCTTGCAGGAGCGGACGGCGGAGCTGCGCAGCGGCCTGTTTGCCAGGCCGCCGCAGCCCGGGGATCAGCTGGCGCTGTTCTGATCCATTCTTGAACAGCCTGCGCGTTGGTTTTGTGCTATGCTGGAGCCCTTCATGATGGAAAGGAAGGTGTTCAATGGCTTCTGTAGCTGTGAAGGCGCGTGTCACCGGGCGCGTGCAGGGGGTGGCCTTCCGCACCTGGGCCAGGGCGGAAGCATTGCGCCACGGGCTGTCCGGCTGGGTCCGCAATGAGCCGGATGGCTCGGTGCGGGCGCTGCTGATGGGGCCGGCCGCCAGCGTTGCCGATATGGTGCGCAGAATGGGGCGCGGTCCCGGTGCGGCCTCGGTCAAGGATGTCCTGACGGAAAGAACTGACCCCGATCCTGGCATCAGCGGTTTCCGGATTGTCCGCTGACACTGACAGCGACTGAGCTGTCACGGATCCTGTGGCTTCCGGCGAAAGTAAACGGCGCCGCAAAACGCATGCGGCGCCGTGTTATTTCAGGTGCTTGCAGATGCAATCAGCACTTGCTGCCGCCGGTGCGTTTCAGGCGCGGCGGCGGCCGCGGCGGCCACGGCGCTCGCCGCCAGCGCTGGCATCCTCGCCGGTGCCGTCGCTGTCGGAGGTGAAGGGACCCAGCACCTCGACGATCTGTTCCAGCGCCGGGCGGTCGCCGCGGGGGCGGCTGTCGAGCGCCGCGCGCATGTGGCGCAGGTGATCGGGCATGGTGCCGCAGCAGCCGCCGATGATCTTGGCGCCCGAGTCACGGGCCATCACGGCATATTCGCCCATCAGCTCAGGCGTGCCGTCGTAGTGGATGTGGCCGTCGACATATTTCGGAATGCCGGCATTGCCCTTGGAGATGATCGGGCGCTCGGTGCCCTGGGCGGCAAAGCCCAAAACAGTGCGCAGGATGTCGGAGGCGCCGGTGCCGCAGTTGGCGCCAAAGGCCAGCGGCGCGTTGTCGAATTCCTCCACCAGCTGGGCCAGGTCTGCCGATGTCACCCCCATCATGGTGCGGCCTGCGGTGTCAAAGCTCATGGTGCCGCACCAGGGCATGTCCGCCAGCTTGAAGGCCTCGGCGGCGGCGCGGAACTCCTCCGGCGCGGAAATGGTTTCCAGCCACAGCACGTCAACGCCGCCTTCCTTCAGGGCGTCGGCCTGCTCGTGGAACATCTCAACCGCCAGCGCATGGGACATGTCGCCGACGGGTTCAAAGATTTCCCCGGTCGGGCCGACGGAGCCGGCCACGGCGACCTTGCGCTCCGCCTTGTCGGCCACCTCGCGGCCAAGTTCGGCGGCAATGCGGTTCAGCTCGCGCACGCGGCCCTGCGCGTCATGCAGTTTCAGACGCGCGGCGGTGCCGCCGAAGCTGTTGGTCAGGAACAGGTCGCTGCCCGCATCGACGGAGCCCTGGTAGAGCGCCATGATCTTCTTGGGCTCGTCCACGTTCCACAGTTCCGGCGCATCGCCGGATTGCAGGCCCATGGCAAACAGATTGGTGCCGGTCGCACCATCCGCCAGCAGCACGTCCCTGGTGTCCAGCAGCTGTTTGAAAGTATTTGTCATAGTTGTTGTCCCGTGTCGGCAGGCCGCCCCGGCGGGGCGGGCGGCAAAGTGGTCTGTTCCCCTGTCTCATGCCGGGCGGGCAAGGGCAATTTCATTTTCTTCATCTTCATTATGAGTTTGCGGCGCGTCGGCCGGCAGCGGGCGGTGCAGCATATGCAGCAGCTCGGCAATGGAAATGTTTTTCGGCGGCCAGCTGGGGAATGCCGGGGCGCAGGCGGATCAGGTCCAGGCCGGGAGGATGAGGATAACGGCGCCAGGCTCGGCCAGGCGGGGCAGCCCCGATTGTGCCTGCAGCAGCCAGAGGGGGCGCCATGACCGCAAATGGAAGGTTCAGCCGGAGCAGCCGCGCGGCCGTTCCGGCGGCGGAGGATTTTGAAAACGGCATGACACTCCCGGGCTGGCGCGCAAACAAAAGCACCTTGCCCGGCCGGCTAGCCTATGCGGTCTTCGGTTCGGTTAACCGGTAAAAATTGAGCGCTGTCATCGAGGCGGTGCCGTGCCGGGCCGGCACAATCGGTACAGGGCTCCGCACTCTCGCAACTGCCGCAGGGCACCGCAAAAAGGCGCGGGTTTCTTCCGGCCGGGGCTTTCGCGGCGCCAAGGCTGCGCGAGGGCGGTTCAGCTGGTTTCGTTCAGGACTTCTTCCTTCGCCAGCACCAGAAGCTCCTGCAGTTTCAGGCGGATCTGCTCCTCACTGGCCCGGCTGCCCAGGTCGCCAGTGAGCTTGCGCACCACATCTTCATGGCTTGCTTCCTCCAGGTCAGCAGCAACAATGGACTGAGCATAATCATTGGCCGAGGAGCCGGTCTTGCCCAGAAGTTCCGCTGCCCACAAACCCACCATCTTGTTGCGGCGCGCCCGCGCCCTGAACTGCATTTCCTCATCATGCGCAAACTTGGCTTCAAAGGCCTGCTCGCGTTCGTCGAATGTTGTCATGGCTGATCCTCATTAACCTTGTGCACCTGTGGTATGATAGGAGTATGATTGCCCCCCAGGGCAAGAAAAAACAGTGCCTGATAAAGCCTTTGGGCGGATTTGTCCTATGCAGAGCAGGGGCTGGCTGGATCTGCTTGCCAATCCGGGGGCTGCCGACGCAGCAGCCGCGGCAAGGCAGGCCTGTGCAGCAAGCTTGCGGCTGAGGCCCCCTTGCACTATGAGGGCGGCACATCGCAGGGCCGGATTCCCGGCAATGACCCGAAAGGTTCCCAATGGCGCGCCGCAAGAAAATCTACGAAGGCAAGGCAAAGACACTGTATGAAGGCCCGGAACCGGGCACCATCGTGCAGTATTTCAAGGATGACGCCACCGCCTTCAACGCCGAAAAGCACGACGTGATTGAAGGCAAGGGAGTCCTGAACAATATCCTAAGCGAGTTCTTCATGCTGGGTCTGGCGCAGATCGGCGTGCCGACCCATTTCCTGAAGCGGCTGAACATGCGCGAGCAGCTGGTGCGCAGCTGCGAGATCATTCCGCTGGAAGTCATCGTGCGCAACTATGCGGCCGGCAGCATTTCCAAGCGCCTGGGCATCGACGAGGGCACCCAGCTGCCGCGCCCGGTGGTGGAATACTGCTACAAGGACGACGCTCTGGGCGACCCGCTGGTCACCGAGGAGCATATCGCCGCCTTTGGCTGGGCCAGCCAGCAGGACATGGACGACATCCTCAGCCTGGCGCTGCGGGTGAACGATTTCCTGTCCGGCGTGTTCCTGGCCGTCGGTATCCGCCTGGTTGACTTCAAGATCGAGATCGGCCGCATTTATGAGGGCGACTTCCAGCGCCTTGTGATCGCCGATGAGATCAGCCCGGACAGCTGCCGCCTGTGGGACATCAAGACCGGCCAGAAGCTGGACAAGGACGTGTTCCGCCGCGATCTGGGCAGCCTGACCGACGCTTACAGCGAGGTGGCGCGCCGTCTGGGCGTAATGCCGAACAACCCGCCTGCGCCGGGCAAGCCGACGCTGGTGAACTGACATATGGACCCGCTGCGCCTGTCCGCGCCGCGGGTCCTTGAGTATTTTTTGCAAAGAAGAAGCCCGGATGGGGCTTCGCCATCGAAAACCTGAGGGATGATGCGATGAAGGCACGGGTGCATGTGATGCTGAAGAACGGGGTTCTGGATCCGCAAGGCGAGGCTGTGCGCCACGCGCTCGGCGCTCTGGGCTTTGACAAGGTCGAAGGCGTGCGCCAGGGCAAGGTGATCGACCTGGATCTGGCCGAAGGCGCCACCGAGGCAGATGTGACCGCCATGTGCGAGAAGCTGCTGGCCAACACCGTGATCGAATCCTACAGCATCGAGATGCAGTGATGAAGGCGGCGGTAGTAGTCTTCCCGGGTTCGAACTGCGACCGCGATCTGGCGGTGGCATTCGAGCAGGCCGGGTTCGATGTGTCGATGGTCTGGCACAAGGACAGCGCGCTGCCCGAGGGCGTCGATATCGTCGGGGTGCCGGGCGGCTTCTCCTATGGCGACTACCTGCGCTGCGGCGCCATCGCGGCCCAGTCGCCGATTTGCAAGGCGGTGGTCGCGCATGCAGACCGCGGCGGCTATGCCTTTGGTGTCTGCAACGGCTTCCAGATCCTGACCGAGACCGGCGTGCTGCCGGGGGCGCTGCTGCGCAATGCGGGCCTTAAGTACATCTGCCGCACCGTGAACCTGAAGGTGGCGACCGCTGACAGCGTCTTTACCCAGGGCTACGGTGCGGGCGATGTGATCGGGGTGCCGATTGCCCACCATGACGGCAACTATTTTGCCGATGCGGATACCGTCAAGGCGCTGCAGGACCAGGACCGGGTGGCCTTCACCTATGAAGACAACCCGAACGGTTCGGTTGCTGATATTGCCGGCATCCTGTCGGAAAACCGCCGGGTGCTCGGCATGATGCCGCACCCGGAGCGGGCCGCGGACGAGGGCCATGGCGGCACCGATGGTACGGCAGTGTTCCGCGCATTGGCGGGGATGGTCACTGCTGCGTGACTTGAGGATGCGGGGCGGCCGCAATAGGTTTGGTCTATGACCGCCCCGCGCTCTGAAACGGCCAAAAGCAAAGCCAAGGCTGGTTCCCGCACGATTTCGTGGCGGGCACGGCTGGCGCTTGTGCTGTTCATGGTGGTGGCGGCGATCACCGTCTGGACCACCAACCGGGCGCTGACCCACCGGTTCACCGAAAGCACCCGCAACCGGGCAGAGCTGCGGCTGGCGCTTTATTCGGGCAACCTGCTCAGCGAGCTGCGCCAGCACGCCATCGTGCCGCAGCTCCTGGCGCGCGACCAGACCTTGATCTCGGCGCTGCAGTCCAGCGATTTCTCCCTGTCCACTCAACGGCTTATTTCCTTTGTCGATGAGATCGGCGCGGCCTCGATCATGCTCTTGGCGCAGGACGGGCGCACGGTGGCGGCCACCGACCGCAACCGGTTGGGCGAGAGCCACCGCAATGCCGCCTATTTCGTCGATGCGGTGCGGGCAAAATCGACGGTGTTCTCGGTCATCCCGCGCGAGGTCGGCGGCTACCGATTCACCTATTCGCGCCGCATCATCGATGCGACCGGGGTGCTGGGCGCAATCGTCGTCGAGGTGGACCTGCAGAAGTTCGAACGCGCCTGGGCGGGTATTTCGGACGCGGTGCTGGTCACCGACAGTACCGGCACCATCATCCTGGCGACCGAGGCGCGCTGGCGCGGCCTCAAGGAGGGCGATGCGCTGACCCTGCAGACGCCCGAAGGCGCGATCCAGCGGGCGATCCGCGCCACCACCGACTGGACCGCGCTGCCGCCGGACGCCTATCTGCAGGGCGAGGCGGTGATGCGGCTGGAAACCCGGGTGCCGTTCCAGGGATGGCGGATGGCCTCCTTCACCACTTATTCCTCGGTGCGGGAGCGCGTAAATGCCGTGCTGGCGCTGGAAATCATGGGATTCGCGATCCTGCTGGCGCTCGCCTTCTATGCACTCAGCCGCAAGACCGCGCTGCGGATGGCGCTGTTCCAGCGTGAGTCGGCAGAGCTTCGCGTATTGAACGCACGCCTGCAGCGGGAAATCGCCGAGCGCGAACGGATGCAAAAAACCCTCGCCGTGGCCGAGCAGAGCCTGGCGCAGAGCTCGAAACTGGCCGCCCTTGGCGAGATGTCGGCCGCCGTCAGCCACGAGCTGAACCAGCCGCTGGCGGCGATGAAAACCTACCTGGCCGGCGCCCGCCTGCTCTTGAACCGCAACCGCCCGGATGAGGCGCTGGCCTCCTTCGGCCGCATCGACGACCTGATCGAGCGCATGGGTGCGATCACCCGCCAGCTGAAGTCCTATGCGCGCAAGGGCGGCGATGCGTTCAGCCCAGTAAACTTGGGCGATGCGCTGGCATCCAGCCTGTCGATGATGGAGCCGCAGCTGCGCCAGCGGCATGTGAAAATCACCCGGATTTTGCCCGAAGAACCTGTTATGGTGATGGGCGACCGGATGCGGCTGGAACAGGTTATGGTCAACCTCTTGCGCAATGCGCTGGACGCCACCAAATCCGTGGCGGACCCGGAGGTGGAAATCCTGCTGGCGGCCGGTGAGACAGCAACCCTGTCGGTGCGCGACAACGGGGTGGGAATCAAGGACTTCGACAATCTGTTCGAGCCTTTCTACACTACCAAGCAGCCCGGCGACGGGGTTGGATTGGGTCTTGCCATCTCTTCGGGGATCGTCAACGACCTTGGGGGACGGCTGACTGCCCGCAACGGCCAGAACGGCGGCGCGGTCTTTGAAATGCAATTGCCGGTCCTGGTGGACGGTATCGAAGCTGCCGAATAGGCGGCCCGGAGTGATTAGGAGAGAACGCGCATGGCCCAGGCTATGAAAATCGCGATCGTCGATGATGAACAGGATATGCGGCAGTCGATCAGCCAGTGGCTGGCGCTGTCAGGATACGACACGGAGACCTTCTCCAGCGCCGAGGAGGCGCTCAAGGTGCTGGGTCCGGATTACCCGGGGATCGTGATCTCCGACATCAAGATGCCGGGCATGGACGGCATGCAGTTCCTCAAGAAGCTGATGGGCACCGACTCCGCGCTGCCGGTGATCATGATCACCGGCCACGGCGATGTGCCGATGGCGGTTGAGGCGATGCGCGTGGGGGCCTTCGACTTCCTGGAAAAGCCCTTCAACCCGGACCGCATGTCGGAGCTGGCCAAGCGCGCCACCGGCGCCCGCCGCCTGACCCTCGACAACCGGGCGCTGCGGCGCGAGCTGTCGGACGGCTCCCAGATCATGAAGAAACTGATCGGCCAGAGCCCGGTGATGGAGCGCCTGCGCGAGGATATCCTCGACCTCGGCCAGGCCGATGGCCACGTGCTGATCGACGGCGAAACCGGCACCGGTAAGACGCTGGTCGCCCACGCGCTGCACGCTGTGGGCAGCCGGGCGGGCAAGAAGTTCGTGCTGATCTCCTGCGCTGCGCTGGAGGAGGAAGCCCTGGCCAAGCGCCTGTTCGGCCCGATGCAGCCGGAAGACAGCATGCTTCCCGCCATTGAGGAAGCCCGCGGCGGCACCCTGGTTCTGGAAGACATCGACGCGCTGTCCGAGACCTTGCAGGCCAAGCTCTTGAGCGTGATCAACGAGCAGGGCACCCCTGCCGAAACCCGGATCATCGCCATTTCGAACCTGCAGGAGGCGGGCAAGACCTGCGAGGACGCGCTGCGCCCGGACCTGTTCTACCGCCTTGCGGCGCTGCGCATCACCGTGCCGCCGCTGCGCCAGCGGGGTGAGGATATCCTGACCCTGTTCACCCGCCTCAGCGAGCAGTTCTCCGAGGAATACGGCTGCGACGCACCGCAGGTCAGCGCTCAGGAAGCCGCACAGCTGCTGCAGGCGCCCTGGCCGGGCAACGTGCGCCAGCTGATTAACATTGCCGAACGCGCGGTGCTGCAGTCGCGCCGCGGTTCCGGCACCATTGCATCGCTCCTGATGTCGGATCACGAGGAGATGCAGCCGGTGATGACCACCGAAGGCAAGCCGCTGAAGGAATATGTGGAAGCCTTCGAGCGGATGCTGATCGACAACACCATGCGCCGCCACAAGGGCTCGATCGCCAGCGTGATGGACGAGCTGTGCCTGCCGCGCCGGACGCTGAACGAGAAAATGGCGAAATACGGCCTGCAACGGTCGGATTACCTGGCCTGATCCTGCTCCAGGGCCGTTTCCCGGCGCGGGAAACGGCCCTGAAAACACCTGTTTCCCGAACCGGAATTCTTGCGGAATTCCGGTTTTGTGTTGAATTTAAACGGAAAATTAACGGCGTGCCGGCTATCGGCTGACTGATTTCATTTTCAGGTTTTGCGGTGACGAATGACCATTGTCATTACCTATCCACAGGCCTTATGCTGTCCCAACGGGCCGGAAACCGGCAAATGGCTTCCCCCGTTCTGATGAGTTTCGCTGGCTTCGGCTTTTGTCCGGCACGATCCGAGAAAGCTGCAGCCAGACCGATTGGCCCCCTTGACCAAGGGGGCAGTGTAGCGCCCGAGCCGGAATTACAACCGGCGCAGGGATTATAGGGCAGGAAAGGGTACGGCCCGCCTGCCGGAGAAGAACCGCGATGACGCGCGCGAGAGCGAAGAGCACTGAGGCAGGAAGGCCGGGCGCAGACCCCGGGACCACCTGCTGCACCGCGCCGTCTCAGATCGCCCTGACAAGACACCACCCGAAACGCGCGCGGCCGCCTGGAAGCAGACAGCTTGCGGGCGCACAGGGCAGGTGCACCAAGGAAACATGGCAAAGAAGATGCTTATTGACGCCACCCACGCGGAAGAAACCCGCGTTGTGGTGGTCGATGGAAACAAGGTTGAGGAGTTCGACTTTGAATCCGAAAACAAACGCCAGCTTGCTGGCAACATCTACCTCGCAAAAGTAACCCGGGTCGAACCGTCGCTGCAGGCGGCGTTTGTGGACTATGGCGGCAACCGCCATGGCTTCCTGGCGTTTTCTGAAATCCACCCGGACTATTACCAGATCCCGGTGGCCGACCGCGAAGCGCTGATGGAGGAAGAGCGCGCCTATGCCGAGGCAATGCGCGCCCGTGACGAGGACGAGGAAGAAAAACCGGCCAAGCCCAAGCGGTCGCGCCGGTCCAAGTCTGCCGCCAAGGCGGCCAAGGCCTCCTCCGGTGATGCGGTGGAGACCAAGGAAGTTGACGTCTCCGAGGAGAAAACCGGCGAAATCGCCGGGATGGAAACCATCGACCTGAGCGACAGCGCCGCAGCCGAGGATGTCCCGGCCGAGCTGGCCGAGGTGCCCGAAGGCTCCTCGCCGGTAGACCGCGTCGCGGAAACCCCGGTGGAAGAGCCGGAAGACGAAAATGAAGCCCCCGCCGAGGCGGCGGAGGCGGACGCGCCTGCCGAGGCGGGCGAAGAAGCTGCGGAAGCGGCAGATGAAGCCGTTGAAGAGACTGCTCCTGCTGAAGAGGCCGCCGCGGAAGAAACTGCAGAAGAAGCCGGTGACGAGCCTGCTGCGGCTGAGACCGAAGCAGACGCTGAAGAAGCCAAGGCAGAACCCGGCAGTGATGACGCTGCCGGCGACGAAGACGAGGAAAACGGAGACTCCCGCCGGGCCGACGCGGCCACCAAGGATGAGACCATCGAATCCATCGCCGACGAGGACGACAGCGAGGACATCCGTCCGCCGCGCAAACCGCGTCCGCGCCGCTATAAGATCCAGGAAGTGATCAAGGTGCGCCAGGTGCTGCTGGTGCAGGTCGTCAAGGAAGAGCGCGGCAACAAGGGCGCGGCGCTGACCACCTACCTGTCGCTGGCCGGCCGCTACTGTGTGCTGATGCCGAACACCGCTCGCGGTGGCGGCATCTCCCGCAAGATCACCAACGCGGCCGACCGCAAAAAGCTCAAGGATATCGCCTCTGAGCTGGACGTGCCGACCGGCGCGGGCCTGATCGTGCGCACCGCCGGGGCCAAGCGTACCAAGGCGGAGATCAAGCGCGACTACGAATACCTGCAGCGCCTGTGGGAGCAGATCCGCGAGCTGACGCTGAAATCCATCGCGCCGGCCAAGATCTACGAAGAGGGCGACCTGATCAAACGCTCGATCCGCGACCTCTACAACCGCGAGATCGACGAGGTTCTGGTGGAAGGCGACCGCGGCTACCGCATCGCCAAGGACTTCATGAAGATGATCATGCCGTCCCACGCCAAGAACGTGAAGCACTACCAGGACGCGCTGCCGCTGTTTGCCCGCTATCAGGTCGAAAGCTACCTGGGCGGCATGTTCAACCCGGTGGTGCAGCTGAAGTCCGGCGGCTACATCGTGATCGGCGTGACCGAAGCGCTGGTGGCGATCGACGTCAACTCCGGCCGTGCGACCAAGGAAGCCTCGATCGAGGAAACCGCGCTCAAGACCAATCTGGAGGCCGCCGAAGAGGTGGCGCGCCAGTTGCGTCTGCGCGACCTCGCAGGCCTGATCGTGATCGACTTCATCGACATGGACGAGCGCAAGAACAACGCTGCCGTCGAAAAGCGCATGAAGGACAAGCTGAAGACCGACCGCGCCCGCATCCAGGTGGGCCGGATCTCCGGCTTTGGCCTGATGGAAATGTCGCGCCAGCGGCTGCGCCCCGGCATGATCGAGGCCACCACCGCGCCGTGCCCGCATTGCCACGGCACCGGCCTGATCCGCTCCGACGACTCGATGGCGCTGTCGATCCTGCGCCAGATCGAGGAAGAGGGCACCCGCCGCCGCTCGCGCGAAGTGCTGGTGCGCTGCCCGGTCTCCATCGCCAACTTCCTGATGAACCAGAAGCGCGAACACATCGCCCAGATCGAGGCGCGCTACGGCCTGTCCGTGCGTATCGAAGGCGATCCGCATCTGGTCAGCCCGGACTTCGTGCTGGAGAAGTTCAAGACCGCGTCGCGCACCGTGCCTGCCGCCACTGCTCCGGTGGTGTCGGTGGATACCTCGATCATGGATCAGGTGGACGCTGATGAGGCACAGCAGGACGAGGAAGAGGTCCCCGTTGCGGAGGAGGTGTCCGCGGCCGAGGACGCGCAGCAGGACGACAAGCCCAAGCGCAAGCGCCGCCGCCGCCGCCGCCGCAAGGCCGGCGCGGGCGATCAGGCCCAGGCTGGCGAAAACGGCGAAGAGACCTCCGAAGACCAGGACCAGCCCAAGGAAGAGGCTGCCGAGGCGCAGGAAGCTGCCGCTGACGCGGAAGAGCCTGCCGCGGAAGAGGTGAAGGAGAAGAAACCTTCGCGCAGCCGCACCCGGTCCCGTTCGCGCAAGCCGAAGGCCAAGCAGGTTGAGGCGGAAGCCGAGGAAACCAGCGAACAGGCCGCGGCTGCTGCTGAAGGCTCCGAAGCCGCCGCCGAAGAATCGCCGGCCGAGGCTGAAGCTGCCGAAGCGCCTGTGGCAGAGGCTGCTGCGGAGGCTCCGGCTGAGGAGACGGCAGAACAGGCGGCTGATGCGGCTGCAGACAGTGCGGAGGTACCCGCCGCCCAGGACGCAGAACCGGTTGCGGAAGCTGAACAGGCCGCTCCGGCAGAAGAAGCGGCCGCTGCAGAAGATGCCGCACCGTCTGAGGAGCCTGCGGAAGCAGCTGAAACGGCTGAAGAGCAGCCTGCTGAAGAACCCGCTGCGGAAGCCGCAGAGGATCAGCCTGCCGCTGTTGAAGAAGCCCAGCCGGAACCCGTCGCTGCGGAAGAGGAAAAGCAGCCGGAGCCTGCCATGGCTGGCGCCGCGGCTGAACCGGAACCCGCAGCCCCGCCCAAGCCGAAACGCCGCGGCTGGTGGTCGATGGGCGGTTGAGCCCGGCACATGATCCAGGGAAAAGGCAGGCCACCAGGCCTGCCTTTTTCATTCAAGACTGCCACCAACCCGGGAATTGCCGGCAGCGAGCGGGACGCCGTTTCCCGGCGCGGGAAACGGCCCGGAAAACACGTTTTCCGAGCCGGAATTCTCGCAGAATTCCGGCGCTCCCAAGCACGGGCGATTGTGAGGATTGCGGCCTAGCGGCCTTTTCGGATCAGGTAGATCTGATGGCCTGCGCCTTCGCTGTGGCCCAGGAACTCATGCCCTGCTTCATTGCAGAAATGCGGCACGTCGATCACTGCCGCCGGGTCGTCCGCCAGCAGCTGCAGCACATGGCCGGGCTGCAGCGATTTCAGCCGCTTGCGCGCCTTCAGGACGGGCAGGGGGCACAGCAGCCCGATTGCATCAAGGGTCTCTTTGATCTCGCTCATGGTGTTCAGATAAGGGGGATGTTTCATGCTGTCCACAAGGATGTGACCAGCCGTCCCCGTGACGTTGGCCGCCTGCTGACATAAGTGTTGTGACATGTTTGGAATCGAGATCATCGACGCAGGGCTGCTCCCTGCCATGCTGGTGGCGCTGCTGGGCGGCGTGATCAGCTTCCTGTCGCCCTGCGTGCTGCCGATCGTGCCGCCTTATCTGGCCTATATGAGCGGTGTCACCATCGGCGAGATGCAGGGCACGGTTGCCGCGCGGCGCAAGGCCATCATCGCGGCGCTGTTCTTTGTGCTGGGGCTGTCCACGGTGTTTCTGCTGCTGGGCTTCACGGCGTCCGCTTTCGGCGCGTTTGTTCTGCAAAATCAGGAGCTTTTCGCGCAAGTCTCAGGTGTCGTGGTGATCATCTTCGGCCTGCACTTCCTGTCGGTCTTCCGCATTCCGCTGCTGGACCGCGAAGCGCGGATGGAGGCCGGCGAATCCGGCGGTTCCGCCCTGGGTGCCTATGTCCTGGGGCTGGCCTTTGCCTTTGGCTGGACCCCCTGCATCGGCCCGCAGCTCGGCGCGATCCTGTCGCTGGCGGCGTCGGAGGCTTCGGTCAGCCGCGGCACCATCCTGCTGGGTGTTTATGCCGCGGGCCTGGGCGTGCCCTTCCTGCTGGCGGCAATGTTCCTCAACCGCTCGATGACGCTGATGAACAAGATGAAGCGCCACATGGGGCTGATCGAAAAGGCGATGGGTGGCCTGTTGCTGTTTGTCGGCATCATGCTGGTCACCGGCCTGTTCACCACCTTCTCCTGGTGGCTGCTGGAGACCTTCCCGGCGCTCGCAGCACTGGGCTGAGCCCGGGATTTCCAAGGGGCCTTCGGGCCCCTTTTTCTTTGCCCCTCCCGGCCTTACTCTTGCCGGATTGCGCTGCTAATCTGCCCTTGAAACGTCAAAGCAGGACAGCGTGGCTCACATCGGTTCCAACCCCCAGCTGGTGCGCAAACGCCGGGTGTTCTACATCCCCGGCTATGATCCGATTCACCCGCGCCGCTACCGGGAGCTCTACCGCAAGGAAGGCGCCGCGCAGGCGCAGATTTCCGGCTACAGCCTGACGCTGTCTCCCAAACGGACCAAAGGCCCCTACGGCTGGCATGCGGCGGCGGAGATTGACGGGCAGCGGACAGAAGCCGATATCGAAGTGCTGGTCTGGTCCGACATCGTGCGGGGCAGCATGGAGGCGACGATCCCCGGCACCTACTGGCAGATGTTGCGCACCGCCTGGATCTACATCTCCACCGGTGCGCTCAAGCGGCTTATGCGGCTGCGCAAGGGGCCGGTGATTGCGGCGCTCTACCCGGTGGGAATGCTGCTCTTGCAGGCGCTGCTGGCGTTGCTGCTGGCTTGGGGTGTGGCCCATGCCTTTGGTCTTGCTGCGGGCGCTGCCGGGGTTGGCGGCACTTTAGCCTGGCTGCCCGGCTGGGCCTTGGGACTCGGCGCGGGCTATGCGCTGCTGCGCTGGTTCAAGAAACGCGACGGCAAGTTCTTCGCCTATTACCTGATGCATGACTACGCGCATTCGGCCGCCCTTCGCGGTGCGATCGCGCCGGAAATGGACGTGCGGATGAGGGAATTCCGCGCTGCGATTGCCGAGGCCTTGCAGGACCAAAGCCTGGATGAGGTGCTGGTCGTCGGCCACTCCTCCGGCGCGCATGTGGGTGTGTCGGTGCTGGCGGACCTGATCCGAGAGGGCGTTCCGGGCGCCGGCCCGGCGTTGGGGTTCCTGACTCTGGGGCAGGTGGTGCCCATGGTCTCCTTTCTGCCGCGGGCCAGACGTTTGCGGACGGACCTGAAATACCTATCGCAGTGCGGGGAGCTTGCCTGGGTGGATGTCACAGCCCCGGGCGATGGCTGTGCCTTTGCGCTGTGTGACCCGGTCGCGGTCAGCGGCGTCGCGCCAGAGGGCAAGCGCTGGCCGCTGGTGTTCTCCGCCGCCTTCACCCAGACCCTCAGCCCTCAGCGCTGGCAGCAGCTGCGCTGGCGGTTCTTCCGGCTGCATTTCCAGTATCTCTGTGCCTTCGACCGGCCGGGCGACTATGATTATTTCCGCATTACCGCCGGGCCGCTGACGCTGGCAGAGCGTTACAGGGACCGCAAACCCTCTCAGTCGCGGATTGACGTGCCGGTGTCGAAATTCACGTCGGTGGCCGCTGAATGACCCAGGTGATGCCGCCGAAACCGCCGGCGCGCCCCGACCGGGTGTCGCTGTGGCGCTATGCAAAACTGTTCCGCCAGGACATCCTGTCGGCCCAGCCTGCGCGCCTGTACCGCGCCTGGATGGCCGAGTTCCGCACGCCGTTCTTCCGCTCCTTCCTGGTCAACCAGCCGGATCTGGTGAAGCTGCTGCTGAAGGAGCGGCCGGACGATTTCCCCAAGTCGGACCGCATTGCCGAGGGTTTGAAGCCCTTGCTGGGCAATTCCGTGTTTTTGACCAACGGCGAAGCCTGGAAGCGGCAGCGGCGGATCATTGATCCGGCATTTGAGGGCGGGCGGCTGAAGGATACCTACCCGGCGATGCGTGCCGCGGCAGAGGCGGCAGTCAAGCGGCTGGAGGGGCGGCAGGGGCCGGTGGAAATCGAGGAGGAGACCTCCCACGCGGCGGCGGATGTGATTTTCCGGACGCTGTTCTCGATCCCGATCGAACATGAGGTCGCAGGGCAGGTGTTCGCCCGCTTCCGAGACTATCAGCGCAGCCAGCCGTTGCTGAACCTGGCCGCGTTTGTGCCGCTGCCGCGCTGGATGCCGCGGTTTTTCAGACGCGGAACCCGCCGGAACGCAGAAACGATCCGGGCGCTGATCGCGCAGCTGACGGCCGAACGGATGGCAGCGATCGAGGCGGGCAGGGCGCCCGATGACCTGGCGACCAAGATCATGACAACCCGGGACCCGGAAACCGGCAGCACCTTTGATACCGCCGAGATGGTTGACCAGGTGGCGATCTTCTTTCTCGCCGGGCATGAAACCAGCGCCTCCGCTTTGGCCTGGGCGCTTTATCTGATGGCGCTGTACCCCGACTGGCAAGAGCAAGTGGCGTCAGAGGCGGGCGCGCTTGAAGATGAGAGTTTCACTGCGGTGTCGAAGCTGAAGATCAGCCGCGATGTGTTCCGCGAGACCCTGCGGCTCTACCCGCCGGTGCCGATGATGGTGCGTGAGGCAACCTGTCCGGAACGCTTTCGCAACCGTACCGTGCCCAAGGGCGCGCAGATGGTTCTCAGCCCCTGGCACCTGCACCGGCACGAGCGGCTGTGGGAGAACCCGGACGGGTTCGACCCCGCGCGCTGGGGGACGGAAAACGGCAAGCAATGCCAGCGGGAGGCCTATATCCCGTTTTCGGCAGGCGCCCGGGTCTGCACAGGCGCAGGCTTTGCCATGGTGGAGGGGCCGCTGATCCTGTCGATGATCCTGCGCCGGTTCCGCATAGAACCGGTGGCTGGCAAGGCGCCGGTGCCCGTGGCGCATCTGACGGTGCGGTCGAAAAATGGCATCTGGCTGCAGTTGTCGAAGCGGTAGCCAAAACTTTTCTGAAAAGTTTTGGCCAAAGTTTTCAGAAAACTTTGGCTTCAGCACAACAGGCGAACGGGTTCGTTGTTGCAGAAGATGACAACCTGTTCACCATTCAATACCGCATGATAACCGCGGCGCTGTACTTCGTTTTGCAGCTTTGCCAGGCCAACGTTGCGTTCGGCATCCCGAAGTTTGCGCCGGACCACACCGCCTTAATGGGCGGATTTCACATCAAAGATCTGCTGCATCCACAATTCAGGGTAAACTGTGCGAAACACTTGCGACATGCAGGAACTGTGCGGGATCGTGGTTAACGTGTCCTTAACCGCCGCAGCACAAACAGCCGGATGGCGGAAGCCAGGCCGCAGTCCTCGCCGCGGGTCTCATCAATTTCAGCCGCCAAGTCATTGATTGCCCTGCCTTCCCGGGCTGCGATCTCGCGGAATGCGTCCCAGAAGTCGTCCTCCAGAGACACCGACGTGCGGTGCCCGCGCAAGGTCAGGGAATGCTTCTTGGGGCGGGAATTCATTCGTCGCGCTTGTGGTCGTCCAGGCGTTTGACCTCTTGTGCGTTGCGCGCCTTGTCCAGGTCCTTTTCCGCCTTGGTGCGTCCGAAGGTCACGGCGTTCTGGTCAGCGCGGGCCTTTTTCTCGGCCCGCGCTTTTTCCTTCCGGTACCGGTTCAGATTGACCGGCTTGCCCATCAGTCCTTGGGCCCGATCATCTGCTCCGGCCGTACTACCGCGTCAAAGGTGGCTTCATCGACAAAGCCCAGCTTGACCGCCTCTTCCTTCAGCGTGGTGCCGTTCTTGTGCGCGGTCTTGGCCACGGTGGTGGCGTTGTCATAGCCGATGGTCGGCGCCAGCGCGGTGACCAGCATCAGGCTTTCCTTCATCAGCTTGTCGATGCGCGGCTCGTTTGCCTTGATGCCGTTCAGCATCCGCTCGGTGAAGCTGTCCGCGGCATCGCCCAAGAGCTGGATCGACTGCAGCAGGTTGTAGGACATCATCGGGTTGTAGACGTTCAGCTCGAAATGGCCCTGCGAGCCTGCGAACTTGATCGCCGCGTCATTGCCCATCACATGCGCCGCCACCTGGGTCAGCGCTTCTGCTTGGGTCGGGTTCACCTTGCCCGGCATGATCGAGGAGCCGGGCTCGTTCTCCGGCAGGATCAGCTCGCCCAGGCCGGAGCGCGGGCCGGAACCCAGGAAACGGATGTCGTTGGCGATCTTGTAGCAGCTGCCCGCGATGGTCGCGAGGGCGCCGGACAGGAACACCATGGCGTCATGCGCCGCCAGCGCCTCGAACTTGTTGGGCGCGGTGACAAAGGGCAGGCCGGTGATCTCTGCCATGTTGGCGGCAACCTTCTCGCCCCAGCCTTTCTGGGTGTTGAGGCCGGTGCCAACAGCGGTGCCGCCCTGCGCCAGCTCGTAGATGCCGGGCATTGCCGCTTCGACACGAGCCAGGCCCTGGCGGATCTGATGCGCATAGCCGCCGAACTCCTGGCCAAGGGTCAGCGGGGTCGCGTCCTGGGTGTGGGTGCGGCCGATCTTGATGATGTCCTTGAATTCTTCGGACTTCTTTTCCAGCCCCTCGGCCAGCTTGGTCAGGCCGGGCACCAGCACGTCGCGCACGGACATCGCGGTGGCGATATGCATCGCGGTCGGGAAGGTGTCGTTGGAGGACTGGCCCATGTTGCAGTGATCGTTCGGGTGCACCGGATCCTTGGAGCCGATGGTACCGCCCAGGATCTCGATGGCGCGGTTGGCGATCACCTCGTTGGAGTTCATGTTGGACTGGGTGCCGGAGCCGGTCTGCCAGACCACCAGGGGGAAGTTGTCGTCGAACTTGCCGGCCACCACTTCGCTGGCAGCCTGGATAACGGCATCGGCGATCTTTGCGTCCAGCTTGCCCGAGTCCTTGTTGGCCATGGCGCAGGCCTGCTTGATCACGCCAAGCGCGCGCACGATGGCAACCGGCTGCTTTTCCCAGCCGATCGGGAAGTTCATGATCGAGCGCTGGGTCTGCGCGCCCCAGTACTTGTCTGCGGGGACCTCAAGCGGGCCAAAGCTGTCGGTTTCGGTGCGGGTTTCGGACATCCGTCTTCTCTCCGTTGCGTATGCGATTGTATGCCGTTTAGCCTGCGCGCTGCTGCAGTGCAATTGGCCAGTTGCGCGCAGCATAGCCAATCACGCGGTCAGGTATAGTGCCGAATTGGCGCAATCGAAGACATGCCATTGCCTGAAACCATGCTATGATTACAGTGCGGGGGCAGGCTTGGACATCCGGAAGGAATTGCGACGTGCCGACGCATTTGCGAACTCTCAGAATCCCGTTGAGCCTTGCCGCATTGCTTGTGGCGGCAGCCCTCTTGCTGCTGCCGCAGTGGGCGCGCGCGGATATTTCCCGTTTTACCGGCGAATACGCCGGCAGCGTCGATATCATAAAGGAGGACGGTGACACCGATCCCCGGGACATGAGCGTGGTGATCCGCAAAATGAAGAAGGGGTTCACCATCAAGTGGACCTCGACCACGGAAAAGGACGACGGGCGCCGGAAATCCAAAACCTATGAGATCGAGTTCCTGCCCAGCGGCCGCAACGGGGTCTTTTCCGCAGCCATGACGCGCAATGTGTTCGGCCATTCGGTGCCGCTCAATCCGATGAAGGGGGAGCCGTTTGTCTGGGGCCGCATCACCGGTGACACGCTGACGGTGTTTTCGCTCTATATCCACCCCAACGGCGATTACGAGATGCAGCAGTACGACCGGACTTTGGCCAAGGGCGGTCTGGATCTGGAGTATTCCTCGCGCCTGAACGGCGAGCCCCGGCGGCAGCTGAGCACCTTCCTGTCCCGGCAGTGATCCGGCCAGCAAAAAAGGCGGCCTGCGGGGCCGCCTGTTGGTAACCGGGGTGCTATTCCGCGTTATTTGCGGAAGCTGTCCAAAGAGACGATATCGGCGTTTTTCTTTTCCTCGGACGGGGTTTGGACGTTGTCCTGCTCTTCCTCGGCATCCGGCACCGCTGCATAGCCTTCGGCCTCCTCATCGGCGCTCTCGAAACGCAGCCCGAACTCCACCGACGGGTCCACGAAGGTGCGGATGGCGTCATAGGGAATATAGAGAGGTTCCGGCGAGTCACCGAAATTGAGCGTGACGGCAAAACCCTCGTCGTCGACGGTCAGATTGTCGAACCAGTGCTGCATAACCACGGTCATCTCACCCGGGTAGCGGTCGGACAGCCAATCGGCCAGTTCCACATCCGGATGGGCCGTGTCGAAGGTGATGAAAAAGTGGTGGTTACCGGGCAAACCGTTCTCAGCGATGTCCTGCAGCACGGTCCGGATCAGGCCGCGCATGGCAGAGTGCATCAGGTTGCCATAGTCGATTTCACGGGACATGCAGTCACCCCTTGTTCATTTGTTCCCAAGCATAAGAGATTCTGGCGGAAACAAAAGACCGCCCTTTTGGTCAGCGGAAATATTTTTGGCTCAGGCGCCGTTCCGCGAGCCGCTCCAGTCAGCTGATTGCAAACGGGAATTCTGCAATGGCCAGACCGGCGCAGGCCATTGCGGCCAGCAGCAGCAGCATATTGCCGCGGACCATCCAGGCCGCCAGCGGCGCCAGCAGAACCAGCAGCACGGCGGTGGTGTCCATACTGCTCCAGACCGGCACGGGAACATGCAGGATGCCTGCCTCAAATACCTGCGTTCCGGCAAAGGCCACATGCATCAGGAACCAGACCGACAGGTTCAGGATCACGCCTGCGACCGTGGCGGTAACCGCCTTCAGCGCCATGCCCAGCCGCGGGTGCGCGGCAATGCGTTCCACATAAGGCGCGGCGGCAAAGATCCACAGAAAGCACGGCATGAAAGTCGCCCACAGCGCCACCGCGCCCGCGGCCAGGAACAGTCCCGCTCCGTCCTGCAGCAGGCCCGACAGCATGGCGACGAACTGGGTAACCAGGATCAGCGGGCCAGGCGTGGTCTCGGCCAGTCCCAGCGCGTCGATCATCTGCCCGGCGGTGATCCAGCCGAACTGGCTCACCACTGTCTGGCTGATATAGGCCAGCACCGCGTAGGCACCGCCAAAAGTCACCACGGCGAGTTTGGAGAAGAACCAGCCGACATCGGCCAGAAAGCCCGCGCCGGAAAGGGTGAGCGCGATCAGCGGCAGCAGCCACAGGCTGCCCCAGATGGCAACGGTCCGCAGCGTGCTGGCCGCCTGAAACGGCGCGGAGGAGGCGGGCAGATCCGGATCTGCTGCCTTGCGCAGGTATCCGGTGACAGCCGCGGCCAGCACCACCAGCGGAAACGGCAGGTTGAGCAGGAACAGCGCGGCAAAGCCAAACCCGGCCAGCATCCAGTCCGCCCGGTGGCGCAGCGCCTTGCCCGCCAGCCGCCGCAGCGCCTGCAGGATGATGACGACAACAGCAGCCTTGATGCCCAGAAAGGCCGATTGCACCGCGGGCAGGGTGCCGTATTGCACATAGAGCCAGGCCAGGAGGGCAATCACCGCCGCACCCGGCAAAACGAACAGCAGGCCCGCCAGCAGCCCGCCGGCGGTGCCGCGCATCTTCCAGCCGGTATAGGTCGCCAGCTGCATCGCCTCCGGCCCCGGCAGCAGCATGCAGAAAGAGAGCCCCCGCAGGAAGCTCTCCTCGCTCAGCCAGGGGCGGTCCTCGACCAGCTCCTTGTGCATCACCGCGATCTGCGCCGCGGGACCGCCAAAGCTCAGCACCCCGATGCGCCCGAACACACGGAACATCTCCGCCCAGCCGGGAGCGTTCATGCCTTGCGGTCCGCGGGCCAGTCGTGGCCTTCGCCCTGGCCGTCGCGGGCCCAGCGGTACAGCGCGTCATAAAGGGTCATGCCTGCCTCAAGCTGCTGATGGTCGTCCTTGTACTGGCGCGACAGACCGACGGAGAGGGCCAGAAGCCCCGCTGCCTCGGGTGCCAGGTCGTGCCGGTTGGTATCGGCGCCTCTCACAACCCGGGCCAGAGTGTCAAGCGCGGGCGTGCGCAGGCCGAATTCGTCCAGCATGGTGTCAAAGGTGCAGTGTTCGCCGCGGTGCGACCAGAACACGTCCTCGGCGTCGAACGGCGTGGCGCCAAAACGCTCCGCAACGCCCGCCACTTCAGAGGGCGCGACAAACAGAAAGCGCGCCTCCGGGTCCGCAAAGCGGCGGATCAGCCAGGGGCAGGCGATACGGTCGATCTTGGGCCGGTGCCGGGTCACCCACAGGGTGCTGCCGCCCACCGGTGCGGGCAGGGCATTGAAAGGCACACGCGGCGCGCCTTTCAGCTCGCGCCAGGCGTGCATGCCACCCTGCAGGTATTCCGCCGAGATCCCGTCATTGCGCAGCCAGGCCGCCGCACCTTGCGACAGTTTGAGGCCTTTCTGGCAGATCACCACGCAGCGCCGCCCGTTCAGGCGGGCCTTGAGACCTTCGATATCTGAATGCGGATGCCGGAAAGACCCCGGGATCAGATAGGGGTCCGCTGCAAAGTCTTCGTCGGTGCAGATATCGGCCAGCGCCGGCGCATTGGGTGTGCCAATCAGGCGCAGCAGCTGGGCGGGGGTGATTTCATTCGGGGCAGCCATGGGCATGTCTCCTCGCGAGCAAGGTTAACATGCGAACCTTGGGCTGTCGCCTCACGGGGCGTTCGCGGTTGACCCCATACCTCCAACAAGACCAGCCGGGACAGCTCTGTCAAGCCCGGGAGCTGCCGCCGGCAGAGCGCATGCGGCCGCTACCTGAGCCGCTCGCCGGTCAGGCAGATGGCCATGGCCTCAGCCGGCAATTGCCCCAGCTTCTCGAACATCAGGAAATAATCCATGTTGGAGTGCATCTCGGTAATCCTGCCGTTCTGAACCCGCGCCATGACCTGGCCGGTGATTTCAAACGGCTCGCCGTCGCGGGGATTGCTGGTTGCGGCCACCAGCCGGACCGACACCCATTCGTCTGTCTCCATCACATGGGTAAAGGTCACCTTGATCGGGCCCAGGAGGTTGCGCAGCGCCGCGACCACCTCGCCGTAGTCGCTTTCCGGCTCTGCCAGGGCAGAGACCGCGCCGGAGATCAGCGTGTTGCGGCCCATAATTTCGGGGACGGCATCCAGATTGCCTTTTCCCCAGACTTCATCGAACCAGTAGTGCAGCACACGGGTCAAGGGCATCTCCGCCATACTGGCCGGATCAAATGGTGCTGCCATGGCCGTGTGGGAGCCGGACGCGGCGGCCCGGCGCGTGATCAGGGTTTCAGGTGCGGGTTTGGTGAGGGGCTGAGTCATTCTTTTCGTTGCGTAAGGCCATGCCTGGTCAGGCAGGCATCAGTGGGGCTGGGCAGCTGGCCGCAATGTTGCGGGCGGCAGGGCGGCAAAGCAGGATGAATTGATCGCTCCGGGACCGCCGGGCTGCTGTTGCAGTTTCGGGTTTTCGACATCGCGCAGGCAAAGGCATAGACAGCTTTCTTGCAGGCCGGTTCCGGTACACACTCCGGCACCCTAGCCTGTGACTGCAGGATTTACAGCTCTAACACAAAGTTTTTAGGCATTCACCGCGGACCCGTCGAGGCCTTTCACTGCAATGGTGTAGGAAGTGCAGGTTTCTGTTGCCAGGTACCTGCGAACCCCGCCTTACGCGGCTAGGCGCAAGGGCTTAGATTTCGATTCCTCGAACTGCTTACGCAGCCAGAGCAACCGGAGCACGATTGTCGTTTGCAATTGTACTGTTTGGGCCGGTACGGTGGCACCCCGCCGAGACAAAGCAAACCCCTTTAGACGTCCGTCGATCCTGTTTCGGCCCCATGATCCCCAAACGAAGGATTTTGGTGGAGCCGCCGGGTACCGCCCCCGGGTCCGATCCGCTTATTACGAGCGCGTTTATGTCCATAGTTCCACAAGGGAACAGCAGCTATATAATGCGCTTCTGTGCGGTTGCAAAGGGGCAACCGGAATCCTGCGAGGATTCCGGCCAGTTTTCCGGCGCGGAAAACTGGTGCAGTGCCGCCAGCGGAGCCGCCAGAAATCCTCGCAGGATTTCTGGCCGTTTTCCGCGCCGGAAAACGGCGCCGTCACACCAGTCTGCGGATCGGGGCGCTGTTGCAGAATACGACAACCTGCTCGCGGTTCAGCACCGCCTGAAAGCCGCGAGCGCGGACTTCGGCCAGGAAGGCCTCCATCCCGGCGCAACGCTCAATATCGCGGATCTTGCGGCGCAGCACCTGGCCGTTCTGCACCGCCTTGCAGGCGAAGATATCGCGCAGCCAGATATCGGGGGAGAGGGCAGAGCCGGGTTTAACCATTTTCCGAGTGTCCCGGGTTATGGTTAACAAAGTGTTGAGCGGTTATTTCTGCGCCCGGGCGGCAAAGACATCGGAGGCCAGCTTGCGGGTCTCGCTCTCCAGGTCCTGCAGGCCGGAGACGGCTGCGCTGCCGTCGCCTGCCTCGATGGCGTCGGCAATGCGGGAATGCAGGCCGGTGATCACTTCGCGGTCGCGGGCGGTGAAAGTGATCATGTTCATCAGCGGCTGCATCGCCTCCACCGCGCCGGCCAGCTGATAGGACAGCACCGGATTGCCTGCGCCATCCACCAGCGCCCGGTGAAACGCCACGTCGGAGGCGCAGAAGGCCTCATCGGTCAGGCCCGGCTGCCCCTGCCGAAAAATCTCCGCCCGCATCGTCGCTAGGTGGTCCGCACTGCGGCGCTCGGCAGACAGCGGCGCACAGGCGCGTTCCAGCGCGTAGCGCGCCTCGCAGGCAGTATCGAAACTCACCGCATTCATGCTGAGCAGCAGGGTCGAGGTGGTGATCTGCTGCGAATAGGCATCCTCAAAGCTCAGCCGGTTCACAAACGCCCCGCCCGCCGCACCGCGCTGGGTGCGGATCAGCGATTGCGCCGCCAGCCGCTTGAGCGCCTCGCGCACGGTCGGGCGCGACACCTGGAAGTGATCCGACAGCTCCGCCTCCGAGGGCAGCCGCTCATCGACGATAAGCTCTCCGGAAATGATGGCATCCTTGATCGCCTGAGCTATCTGAACCGAGAGATCGGCGGAACTGTTTGGGTCAATCTTCATGCCCGGGGTCCTGACGCAGCGTTACGCCGGAGCTGGCCCGGCAAGAAATCATTTGTCTGACATTTAAAAGTCTGACATTTAAAACTCAAGACGTGAGTCGCAGACCCTCTTACCCGGAGCGCGCCATGAAAGCCATTCTGGCACAACGGATCAGAACCATGGGAGGCTGGCATTGGCTGGGCCTGTTCGGGCTGATCCTAGGGGCGTGGGTTCTTCTCTATGCGATGTCGGTGCCGGCCGACCTGCGCCAGGCGGGGGCCATCTACGGGCCTGATTTCTGGCGCGACTTCTGCACGCTGACGCCGGATGCGGCGGGCTTTGGCAAGATGCTGATGATGTGGGCGCTGATGTCGGCGGCGATGATGGCGCCGACCGCATTGCCCGCCTTTGCCACCTACGAGGACCTGTCCCACACCGCGCCGGACACCAGTTTCACCCGGCTGGTGGGCGGTTATCTGGCGGTGTGGCTGGGGTTTTCGGCACTGGCCGCCGTGCTGCAGCTGGGGCTGTTCCAGGCAGATCTGCTCACCGCATTTGGCGACAGCAACTCGCGCTACCTGTCGGCAGGGCTGCTGCTGGTCGCGGGCGGCTACCAGTTCTCGCCGGTGAAGGAAGCCTGCCTCAGCAAGTGCCGCCGCCCGCTGGTGTTCTTCATGCAGCACTGGGACGAGGGCCCGCTGCGCAACGGGCTGCGGCTGGGGCTGGTGTGCCTGGGCTGCTGCTGGGCACTGATGCTGCTGGCATTCGCGGGCGGCACCATGAACATCGCCTTCATGGGCCTCGCGACCGTGATCATGATTTTGGAAAAGCTGCCGGACTTGGGCCGCTACATCACCAAACCGCTGGGTGCGGGGCTGGTGATTGCGGCGCTGGCACTGGCGGCAGGGATTATCTGAGAGGGAGACTAAGACATGGCCTTGGACGCCGCAACGGGCACCGTGCCCTGGACTATCAAAGGGGAGCTGATCCTCAACTGCAACTGCACCGTGTTCTGCCCCTGCGTGGTGTCGCTGGGCAAGCACCCGCCGACCGAAGGCCACTGCCAGGCCTGGGCCGGGGTGCGCATCGACACGGGCGAATACGGCGAAACCGACCTGTCCGGCCTGAACGTCGGCCTGTTCCTGGAAATCCCCGGCAACATGGGCCGCGGCAACTGGAAGGCGGCGGCCTATATCGACGACCGCGCCTCGGATGATGCCTATGACGCGCTGGTTGCGATCTTCTCGGGCGCGGCCCGTGGCACCACCGGGCTTTTCTCGATGCTGGTGGGCGAATTCCTGGGCGCGGAGCGCGCGCCGGTCACCTTTGAGACCGAAGGCAAGGAACGCCGCCTGATGGTCGGCAAGAAGATCCAGGGCGCCGTCGTTCCGGTCGAGGGCAAGGACGGCAAGGACATCGTTGTCACCAACACCGAATACTGGATGGGCCCCGACATCACCGTCGCCACCGCCACAAAGGGCCGCGTGCGCGCCTTTGGCCGGGTCTGGGACTTCGACGGCCGTTCTGCCGAGATCTGCCAAATCGACTGGCAAGGGCCGAAGTAATCTTTGCTTGCAGGCCGGATCCTTCCGGCCTGCCACCGACTGTTTCCGGAGACTGCCGCAATGGCAAATATCTTTCCTTCGCGCCGTGTGCGCAGGACGCCCTTCAGCCCCGGCGTCGAGGCCGCGGGCGTCAAGGCCTATACCGTCTACAACCACATGCTGCTGCCGACGATGTTCGACAGCCTGGAATACGACTGCTCGCATCTGAAGGAGCATGTGCAGGTCTGGGACGTGGCCTGTGAGCGCCAAGTCAGCATCAAGGGTCCCGATGCGCTGCGGCTGATGAAAATGATCAGCCCGCGCGACATGGGCAGGATGGCGGATGACCAGTGCTATTATGTGCCCACCGTGGACCATAATGGCGGCATGCTGAACGATCCGGTGGCGGTGAAACTGGCGGCGGATCATTACTGGCTGTCGCTGGCCGATGGCGACCTGCTGCAGTTCGCGCTGGGGATCGCCATCGCCAAAGGGCTGGATGTGGAGATCGTCGAGCCTGATGTCTCGCCGCTGGCGGTGCAGGGGCCCAAGGCGGAGGACCTGATGGCCCGTGTCTTTGGCGAGGAGGTGCGCGATATCCGCTTCTTCCGCTACAAGCGCTTGGCCTTTCAAGGCGTTGATCTGGTTGTGGCGCGCTCCGGCTGGTCCAAGCAGGGCGGGTTCGAGGTCTATGTCGAAGGCTCGGAATTGGGTATGCCGCTGTGGCATGCCTTGTTTGAGGCGGGCGAGGACATGCACGTGCGGGCGGGCTGCCCGAACACGATTGAGCGGATCGAAAGCGGGCTCTTGAGCTACGGCAATGACATGACCCGCGAAAACACGCCGTATGAATGCGGTCTGGGCAAGTTCTGCAATTCGCCCGAGGACTACATTGGCAAGGCCGCCCTGGCGGAGCAGGCCGTAAACGGCCCCGCCCGCCAGATCCGCCCGCTGGTGATCGGCGGAGAGATCCCGCCGTGCCTGGATGCCTGGCCTCTCTACGCGGCTGGCAAGCAGGTGGGGCAGGTCGGCTCGGCCATTTTCGCCCCCGAGTTCGGGGTGAACGCGGCAATTGGTATGGTGGACCGGTCCCATTGGGTGCCGGGCACCGTGATGGAAGTGGAAACCCAGGCAGGGATGCGGCCCGCAAAAGTGCAGGAGAGCTTCTGGCGCTGAGCCGAGGCAAGCAGGGGGCGCTGCTCCCGCCGCGGCAGGCCGCGGCTCCCCCGGGATATTTTTGGCAAGAGGAAAGCACCTCTGGGAAAGGGAATGTGAGATGTTCAATGCACTGGTCGTGAATAAGGACGAAGAGAGCGGCAAAACCTCCGCCGCGGTCGAGCAGATCAGCCTGGATCAGCTGCCCGAGGGCGAGGTGACCGTGGCGGTGGAATATTCCACCGTGAACTACAAGGACGGGCTTTGCATCGGGCCGGGCGGCGGGCTGGTGCGCAAGTACCCGCATGTGCCGGGGATCGATTTTGCCGGCACCGTCGAGGCGTCTTCGGACAGCCGGTACAAGCCGGGCGACAAGGTTGTGCTGACCGGCTGGCGCGTGGGCGAGGCCCATTGGGGCGGCTATTCGCAAAAGGCCAATGTGCGCGCCGACTGGCTGGTGCCGCTGCCCGACGGGCTGGACACCCGCCACGCGATGGCAGTGGGCACTGCCGGCTTCACCGCAATGCTGGCGGTGATGGCGCTGGAGGATCACGGGCTGGAGCCGGGCCACGGGCCGGTTCTGGTGACAGGTGCCGCGGGCGGTGTCGGTTCGGTGGCCACCGCGATCCTGGCCAATCTGGGCCATGAGGTCGCCGGCGTCACAGGCCGACCGGAAACCGCGGACTATCTGAAATCCCTTGGCGCCACCCAGATTGTGGCCCGCGAGGAGATCAACGAGACCACCAAGCGGCCGCTGGAAAGCGAGACCTGGTCGGGTTGTGTGGATGCCGTCGGCGGCGCCATGCTGGCGCGGGTGCTGGGGCAGATGAAATACGGTGCCTCTGTCGCCGCGGTCGGACTGGCAGGCGGCGCCGGGCTGCCGGCCACCGTCATCCCGTTCCTGCTGCGCGGCGTGAACCTCCTGGGCATCGACTCGGTGATGCAGCCTTATGACAACCGCGTTCGGGCCTGGCAGCGGATTGCCAAGGATCTGCCGATGGACAAGCTGGACGCGATGATCCAGCCTGCCACCCTCAGCGACCTGCCGCAGCTGGGTGCGGATATCCTCAAGGGGCAGGTCAAGGGCCGCGTCGTGGTGGACGTCAACGCCTAAATCCCTATAATACATTGCATCTACCGGATGAACGCGCGGCGAAGTCCGCGCGTTTTTCATTCGTGCCGCGGCCCTGCCGCGGCCCCAAGGCGGGAGCCGTGCCGCGATTATGCGGCCTCTAAAGCGCTCCGCCCGGTGCTCTCCAGGCCCTGTGCCGGAGACGCATTGATTTTGAAGCAAGAGGAGGGAGACCGTGTATTCCAAAATCATGGTGCCCGTCGATCTGGCCCACGCCGACCGCCTTGAGCAGGCGCTGAAAATGGCATCGGATCTCGCGCATCTTTACAAAGCAGAAGTGATTTTCGTGGGGGTCACCTCCCCCCAGCCCAGCAAGGTGGCGCACAACCCCCAGGAGTTTGCGGCCAAGCTCGAGGACTTTGCCTCCCGCCAGGCGGACAAGCACAACATTACCGCCTCCGGCCATGCCGTTGTCAGCCACGATCCGGCGATCGACCTCGATGCGACGCTGGTCCAGGCCTGCAATGATACCGGTGCCGGCCTGATCGTGATGGCCAGCCACCTCCCGCGCGTGAGCGATTACCTGTTCCATGCGCACGGCGGACGGGTGGCTGAGACGGCGCCGGTTTCGGTGCTGGTTGTGCGTGAGAGCTGACCAGGGGCGTCTTTGAAAACGCAAGCACCGGCTTGCAGGGCAGAAGTTTACTGGGAAGGAGGCCGCAATGGCTGACGAAACCACAAATCAGGGTATCCCCGCTCCGGAAGGCGAAGCGGATATCATCGACACAGATTATGAGATCGGACAGGACAATATCGAAACCCAGATCGGCCCGATCGGGGTCGACATCCACAACCCGGTGTTCCCGGTCTCCGGATTCGTGATCGTGGCCTTCGTGTTCTACGCTCTGGCGCTGCCTGAGCAGGCGGGAACATTCTTCAACTGGCTGCGCCCGGCGGTGACCAGCAGCTTTGACTGGTTTTTCTTCGGCGCCGCGGATCTGTTTGTGCTGTTCTGCCTGTTCCTGATCGTTTCCCCCTGGGGCAAGGTGCGCCTGGGCGGCAATGAGGCAACTCCGGATTACAGCTACATCGGGTGGTTCGCGATGCTGTTCGCGGCGGGTATGGGCATCGGCCTGATGTTCTACGGCGTGAGCGAGCCGATGAGCCACTTCTCCTCGTCCTTCGGCGGCACCGCCGTGCCAGAGGGCGGCGGCGCCCGCACCGACTGGGCACCGCTGGGCGCGGCCGCGGGCGATCAGGCCGAAGCGGTGCGTCTGGGCATGGCGGCAACGATCTTCCACTGGGGGCTCCACCCCTGGGCAATCTATGCCATCGTGGCACTGGCGCTGGCGCTGTTCACCTATAACAAGGGGCTGCCGCTCACGATCCGCTCCGCCTTCTACCCGATCTTCGGCGAGCGTGTCTGGGGCTGGGTCGGCCATATCATCGACATTCTGGCGGTCTATGCCACGCTGTTTGGCCTTGCGACTTCGCTGGGCTTTGGCGCCACCCAGGCCAATGCCGGCCTGTATGAGCTGTTCGGCGTGCCGACAGGCGCCACAACCGAGGTTATCCTGATTTCCGTCATTACCGTTATCGCGCTGATCTCGGTGATGCGCGGCTTGGATGGCGGTGTGAAGGTGCTGTCGGAAATCAATATGGGCCTGGCTTTCCTGCTGCTGATCTTCGTGCTGATTGCAGGCCCGACCGCGGTAATCCTGACCGGGTTTGCCTCCAGCCTGATGGCCTATATCGAGTACCTGCCGGCACTGTCGAACCCGATCGGGCGCGAGGATGTGAACTTCAGCCAGGGCTGGACCGCCTTCTACTGGGCGTGGTGGATCAGCTGGTCGCCGTTTGTGGGCATGTTCATCGCCCGCGTCAGCCGCGGCCGCACCGTGCGCGAGTTCGTGATCTGCGTGCTGCTGATCCCCAGCCTGGTCTGCGTGCTGTGGATGAGCGTCTTTGGCGGCACCGCCATTCATCAGGTGCTTTCTGACGGCTTCACCGGCGCGCAGGACGCGGCGCTTGAGCTCAAACTGTTCAAGATGCTGGGAGAGCTGCCGCTGGCCGGGATCACTTCCTTTGTGGGGATCGTGCTGGTGGTTGTGTTCTTTGTCACCTCGTCAGACTCCGGCTCGCTTGTGATCGACACCATCACCGCAGGCGGCAAGGTTGATGCGCCGGTGCCGCAGCGGGTGTTCTGGTGCATCTTCGAGGGCGCGGTCGCAATCGTTCTGCTGCTGGGCGGCGGGCTTGGGGCGCTGCAGGCGATGGTGATCTCCACCGGCCTGCCGTTCACCGTGGTGCTGCTGCTGATGTGCTGGGCCATCTTCCGCGGGCTGCTGACAGAGGCGCGCTGAGGTAAATTCCGCAAACGGAGAAACGCCCCGGCTTTGAGGCCGGGTCGTTTTCCTTGTCAGCTGTTGTATTTGAAGAACCCAAGCGAGTTGCCATCCGGATCGGTGGCATAGAAGAACCGCCCGGGCGGGATCTCGATGGTCTCGGATATCACCTTGCCGCCAGCGTCGATGATGCGCTCCATCACGTCCTCCAGTTCACCCTCGGCGGTCAGATGCAGGGTCGGGCCGCGGCCGTCGCCCGCGGGCTTGCCGGGATAGAGATGCAGCGCAACACCCGATGCTTCATCTGCGGTCTTGAACATCGCAATCGGGTTCGGGCCGCTGTCGTCGATGCTCAGATCGGCACCGGTCACCTTGGCATAAAACGTCACTGCCGCGTCCAGATCGCTGACGGGCAGCTCGCCCCAGACCAGGAAATTCTTGGGAGTAAAGGCCATGTCAAATCCTCCATGTTTGCCTGGCAGCAAGGTGTCATGCGCTGATGACAGTTTCCGGCATTAGCCTTGCCGCTTGACCAGACCGCCGGCTGTACGCTACGACCCTTGCGTCCTGTCCGGCCTTTTGCGCCTTGCAGGGCTGCCTGCGATCCCTCAATCCTTGTGCGGGAGCGCGGCTCGGCTGGAAGACCTGCCATGTTCGGGGAGATCCCTGGCATGCGCCGGCCTTCCCATCGGACCGCAGCGATTGAGGAGAGATCTGTAATGACTGCATTGGATATCGATTTCGTCCGGGCCCAGTTTCCGGCCTTTGCCGAACCCAGCCTTCAGGGCCAGGCGTTTTTTGAAAACGCGGGCGGCTCTTACACCTGCCGCCAGGTGATAGACCGGCTCACCCGGTTTTATACCCAGCGCAAGGTGCAGCCCTACGCGCCCTATGAGGCCTCGCGCCTGGCCGGGGAAGAGATGGACGAGGCCCGGACCCGCCTGGCCGCCCTCATGGGCGTCGCCACTGAAGAGCTGAGCTTTGGCCCGTCGACCACCCAGAACACCTATGTGCTGGCACAGGCCTTCCGCAAATTCATGAAACCGGGCGAGGCCATCATCGTCACCAACCAGGACCACGAGGCCAACAGCGGCCCCTGGCGGCGCCTGGCGGAGGAGGGGATCGAGGTCCGCGAATGGCAGATCGACCCTCAGACCGGCCATCTGGACTCGGCCCGGCTGGAAACCCTGCTGGATGAAAACGTCCGCCTGGTCTGCTTCCCGCATTGCTCCAACGTGGTGGGGGAGATCAATCCGGTGGCGGAGATCACCGCGATGGCCCATGCCGCAGGCGCCTTTGTCTGCGTCGATGGCGTCTCCTACGCGCCGCACGGGCTGTCGAACGTGGATGAACTGGGCGCCGATATCTACCTGTTCTCTGCCTACAAGACCTACGGGCCGCATCAGGGCGTCATGGTGATCCGCAAGGCGCTGGGCGAACTGCTGCCGAACCAGGCGCATTACTTCAACGCCGATAGCCTCTACAAACGCTTCACCCCGGCAGGCCCGGACCACGCCCAGGTGGCGGCCTCGGCCGGTATGGCGGATTACTTCGAGGCGCTGGCCTCACACCATGGCCACTCAGGCACCGCTGCGGAAACCGGGGCCTTTGTCCACGATCTGATGCGCGCGCATGAAGTGAAGCTGCTGCAGCCGCTGCTGGACGCGGTGAAGGACCGCAACGGCGTCCGCCTGCTGGGGCCGGCGCAGGCCGAAACCCGCGCGCCGACGGTTGCCCTGGCCCTGAACCGTGCCGCGGAACCGGTGGCCGCGCAGCTGGCAGAATTTGGCATCATGGCCGGCGGCGGCGATTTCTATGCCGTCCGCGCGCTGGAGGCGATGGGCATTGATCCAGGTGAAGGCGTGCTGCGTATCAGCTTCACCCACTACACGTCCGAAGCCGAGGTTGCCAAGCTGATCGAGGCGCTGGACAGGGTGCTGTAACGCGAACTGGACAAGGAAAACGACATGAGCAGCCGTCCCCCGGTGATCTGGTGGATCAGGCGGGATCTCCGCCTGTGTGACAACCCGGCCCTGACGGCTGCCGTCAGCAGCGGCGACCCGGTCCTGCCTGTCTACATCCTGGACACGCAGGACGAGGCGCTGGGCGCCGCACCCAAGTTCCGCCTCGGCCTGGGCCTGGAGCATTTCGCGAAGGTTCTGGCCAAGGCTGGCTCCCGCCTGATCCTGCGCCGCGGCAAGGCGCTGGAGGTGCTGCGGGAGCTAATCGGGGAAACCGGGGCAGGGGCCGTGCACTGGTCCCGACTCTACGACCCGCAGGCCATCACCCGCGACAGCGGCATCAAGCAGCAGCTGAAGGAGCAGGGAGTCGAGGCCAAATCCCACGGTGGCCGCCTGCTGTTTGAGCCCTGGACGGCAGAGACCAAGGCCGGCGGCATGTTCAAGGTCTACACCCCGTTCTGGAAGGCGGTGCGGGGCCGCGATGTGGACAGCCTGCTGCCAGCTCCCGCCAATCTCCAGGCACCGGACAGCTGGCCCGCCAGCGAGGATCTGGAGGATTGGCACATGGCCGCCGCCATGCGCTGCGGCGCCGATGTTGTGGCCCGTTATTGCCGGGTGGGTGAAGCTGCGGCACAGGACCGGCTGGACGCATTCCTGGAACACGCTGTGGACGCCTACAAGGCCCGCCGGGACTTCCCGGGAGAGGACGCCACCTCCGGTCTGTCGGAAAACCTCGCCTGGGGTGAGATCAGCCCGCGCCGCATGTGGCACCAGGGCCGGGCAGCAATGGAGCGCGGCAGCCAGGGCGCTGAGCATTTCCTCAAGGAGATTGTCTGGCGCGAGTTTGCCTATCACCTGATGTACAACTCGCCGCATATCCTGACGGACAGCTGGCGCGAGGAATGGCAGGGCTTCCCTTGGTCGCAGGACATCACTCCGCAGGTGCAGGCCTGGCAGCGCGGGCAGACCGGCTACGGCTTTGTCGATGCCGCCATGAGGGAGCTGTATGTGACCGGCAAGATGCACAACCGGGCCCGGATGATCGTCGCAAGTTTCCTCACCAAGCATTTGATGACGCATTGGAAAATCGGCATGGACTGGTTCGCGGACACGCTGGTGGACTGGGACCCGGCCTCAAACGCCATGGGCTGGCAGTGGGTGGCTGGCTCCGGCCCCGACGCCGCCCCCTTCTTCCGCGTCTTCAACCCCAGCGGCCAGCTGGAGAAATTCGACCCCGACGGCACCTACACCTGCCGCTGGATCGCCGAAGGCCAGGGGCAGCCGCCGCAGACAGCGCTGGACTTCTTCGACGCCGCGCCTGTGTCCTGGGATCTCTCGCCTGAAGGCGCCCGTGCGGATCCGATAATCAGCCTGCAAGTGGGCCGTGAACGCGCGCTCACGGCTTATCACGAAGCCCGTGAAAACCGCTAACGCACAGTTTTCTTGCCAGAAAGCCCCCTGCGGCCTAGCTTTTTCCCTGTAGCACACCGGTATCTTCTACAGGGGGAAGCGTATGAAGCTCACGTCCGTTGAGGGCCAGGAAAACCTGCCGCGCTACTTTGCAGCGGTGTTTGCCAAGATCAAGGCGATGGAAGTCGGGCAGTTGGACATCCATCTGCCGGACGGGCGCATATTCTCGGCCAAGGGCCGAAACCCCGGCCCGGTGGCTGATCTGCACATCCACAACCCGGATTGCTTTGCCCGGCTGATCCGCGAAGGCGACCTGGGGTTTTCGGATGCCTATCTGGAAGGCTGGTGGAGCACCTCCGACCTGCAGGCCTTTATGGATCTGGTGCATATGGGGGCCAATACCGTCTATGACGGCTTCCCGGGCCGCGGCCTGGCGCGTGCCTATGAACGGTTCCGCTTCTGGCTGCACCGCAACCACCGCAAGCAGGCGAAAAAGAACATCTCCTATCACTACGATCTGGGCAATGACTTCTACAGCCTGTGGCTGGACGACACGATGACCTATTCCAGCGCCCTGTTCCAAAGCGGCCAGGACAGCCTGGAAAAGGCGCAGACCGCCAAATACGCCTCGATGGTGGACCAGATGGGTGTCAAGCCCGGTGACCACGTGCTGGAGATCGGCTGCGGCTGGGGCGGCTTTGCCGAATATGCCGCCGGCCAGCGCGGGCTGCGGGTCACCGGCCTGACGATCAGTAAGGAGCAGTTAAGGTTTGCCCGCCAGCGTCTTGAAAAAGCGGGGCTTTCTGACAAGGTGGAGCTGCGCCTGCAGGACTACCGCGACTGCCGCGGCCAGTTTGACGGCATCGCCTCGATCGAAATGTTCGAGGCGGTGGGCGAAAAATACTGGCCCGCCTACTTCAGCACCATCCGCGACCGGCTGAAACCCGGCGGCAAGGCCACCTTGCAGATCATCACCGTCGCCGACCGGCGCTGGGAGGTCTACCGCAAGGGCGTCGATTTCATCCAGAAGCACATCTTCCCCGGCGGCATGCTGCCCTCGCCCAAGGTGCTGCGCGAACATGTCGAGAAGGCAGGCCTCGGCGTGGTCCGCTCGATCGAGTTCGGCGACAGCTACAACCAGACCCTGCGGCGCTGGCACGACACCTTCAACACCCGCTGGGACCAGATTGCCCGCATGGGCTTTGACGAGCGCTTCCACAAGATGTGGAACTTTTACCTCACTTCCTGCGCGGCAGCCTTTAAGACTGGAAATTGCGACGTGACGCAGATTACAGTTGCTCATCGCTGAGTGAACTGCCGCACGGAACTGACCAGACATGCCCACCGGAGCCCGACTGACCGCCGCAATTTGCCTGGGCCTGGTGGCGTTTTTCGTGTCCTTCCTGGTCATGCCGCTGATGCCCGAGGGCACGGATTTCGGCTATTTCGTGCATGTCAATGTGGTGCTGGGGCTGCTCTGCGGCTGGATCTTCATGGGCAGGCGGGCAGGCCGCGGCCTGGTGCCCGCCATCAACAACGGCATCACCGGCATGGCGGTGATGGTGCTGTGGGCGCTGTTCATCCAGGGCGCCTGGGAAATGTTCCGCCTGGCCATGCGCCACCGCTATGACGGCCCGTTTGAGGCGCTGTCGGCGATCTTTGTCATTGCGCTGGACTATTTCTTTGTTATCGCTGTGCCATCCGTTCTGGTGCCGCTGGCCGTGGGCGGCGTGCTGGCCGGGCTTGCGACCGAAAACGCCTCCCGCCGCTGGAGCTGATAAAAATTTATTAACAACAGGTTACCTGCCGTGGTTAATCTCTTCTTCTTTGGCACGCTGCGCCATCTCCCTTTGCTTGAACTGGTGCTGGGCCGCAGCGGTACGGCGCTCAATGCCCAGGCTGCGAAACTGCCCGGGCATGGGGTCTACCAGGTCGCGGGGCAGCCGTTTCCGGCGATCGAGGAACGGGCGGGGGCCACCGCCGACGGCGTTCTGGTGCAGGACCTTTCGCCCGCCGACCTGGATGCGCTCAACTTCTACGAGGGCGGCTTTGGCTATGCGCTGAAACCGGTCTCCGTGCAGCTGGAGGACGGCGGCACCGCCCCGGCGGAAGTCTATTTCCCCGAACCCGGCCTGTGGCAGACAGCAGAGCCCTGGGATCTGGCGGCCTGGGTGCAGAAATGGGGCGCGCTGTCCCTGCGCGCCGCCGAGGAAGTGATGGCCTACCACGGCCGCATGACCGCCGAAGAGGTGGCCCGCTGCTTCCCCTCCGTCCGCCGCCGCGCCGCCGCCTGGCTGGCAGCGCAGGCGCGCCCTGGCGACCCGGAGCATGACCTGTCCAAGGACGTGATCGTCCACAGCCACAAGCGCGCTTATCTGAACTTCTTCGCGATGGAAGAAATGGAGCTGCAGTTCCGCCGCTACGACGGCAGCATGAGCCCGGTGATGCACCGTTCTGCCGCGATGGCGGGCCATGCGGCAGTGGTTCTGCCTTACGACCCGGTCCGCGATCAGGTGCTGCTGGTGGAGCAATTCCGCGCACCCCCCTTCATGATGGGCGAAGCCCACCCCTGGATGTGGGAGCCGGTGGCGGGTGTGATCGACCCGGGCGAAACGCCCGAGGAGACCGCCATCCGCGAGGCGCAGGAGGAGGCGGGTGTCACCGTGCAACGGCTGGAGCCGGTCGCGCAGGTCTATCCCTCCAGCGGGGCGCTGGCGGAATTAATACATGTTTTCATTGGTATAGCTGACTTTTCTGATCTCAATGGCGGCGGCGGGGTTGCGGGCGAGGGCGAGGACATCCGCAGCAAGATCCTCAGCTATGACGAGCTGATGCTGGGGGTGGACGGCCAGATTTATCAGGACATGCCGCTGGTGACCGCGGCGCTGTGGCTTGCACGCCACCGCAGCCGGCTGCGCAACGCTTCGTCCTGAGCCGCTTCCCGCCTTGTGAACGCCGGGGCGCTTAGTTACACCTTGGGGGAACGATCGAAAGGGATACCATGCGCATTGCACGCGATCTGGCTGATGCCATCGGCCACACACCTCTTATCCGCCTGAACCGCGTCAGCGAAGAGACCGGCTGCGAGATCCTGGGCAAGGCGGAATTCATGAATCCGGGCCAGTCGGTCAAGGACCGCGCCGCGCTCTACATCATCAAGGATGCCGTGGCCCGCGGCGAGCTCAAGCCCGGCGGCACCATTGTCGAAGGCACCGCCGGCAACACCGGCATCGGCCTGGCGCTGGTCGGCGCGTCGATGGGTTTCAAGACGGTCATCGTGATCCCGGAAACCCAGTCGGAAGAAAAGAAGGACATGCTGCGCCTCGCTGGCGCCCAGCTGGTCCAGGTGCCTGCGGCGCCCTACAAGAACCCCAACAACTACGTGCGCTATTCCCAGCGCCTGGCGGAAAAGCTGGCCAAGACTGAGCCGAACGGTGCGATCTGGGCCAACCAGTTCGACAATGTCGCCAACCGCCAGGCCCATGTGGAAACCACCGGCCCGGAGATCTGGGAACAGACCGGCGGCAAGGTCGACGGCTTTGTCTGTGCCGTGGGCTCCGGCGGCACTCTGGCGGGCGTGGCCGAGGCGCTGCAGCCCAAGGGCGTCAAGATCGGCCTGGCCGATCCGATGGGCGCGGCGCTCTATTCCTACTACACCACTGGCGAGCTGGCCGCCGAGGGCAGCTCGATCACCGAGGGCATCGGCCAGGGCCGGATCACCAAGAACCTGGAAGGCTTCACGCCTGATTACAGCTATCAGGTGCCGGACAGCGAGGCGCTGCCGTATGTCTTTGACCTGCTGCACGAGGAAGGCCTGGTGCTGGGCGGCTCCTCCGGCATCAACATTGCAGGCGCTGTGCGCATGGCCAAGGACATGGGGCCGGGCAAGACCATCGTCACCGTTCTGTGCGACTATGGCACCCGCTACCAGTCCAAGCTGTTCAACCCGGATTTCCTGCGGGAGAAAAACCTGCCGGTGCCGGAGTGGATGACCCATACGCCCGCGTCGATTCCCGGCGTATTTGAGGACGTATGACACCTTTCATAACCGCTTTGCGGACTGTTTTGCTGGGGCTGGCCCTTGTGGCCGGCCTCGCTATGCCTGCCCTGGCGCAGCTGAACGCTGAATCCCGGGCGATCTACCAGGACTGGCTCAAGACCGCCAACCGCGCGGAAGAAGTCATTGACGCCAGACGGGCCTCCAGCGCCGCGCTGGAAACGCTGCGCAAGGAGCTGGCCGGCTACCGCCAGAACTTCCTGGACGCGCGCACCGACAACGGCGACCGCATCCAGACCCTCGAAGGCCAGCTGAATGCGCTCGGCCCGGCGCCGGGCGAAGGCGAAAGCGAGCCCGAGGACATCGCGCAGCTGCGCCGCTCGCTGGAGCAGCAGCTGAAGGATCTCAAGGTCCCGCGCATCGTGGCGGAAGAGGCCTTCAGCCGCGCCAACGGCCTGATTGCCGAAATCGACAAGCTTATCCGCGAGCGCCGCACCCGCAAGCTGCTGGAGCGCGGGCCGTCGCCGCTCAATCCCGAAAACTGGCCTGGCGCAGTGCGCTCCCTGACCCGGTCCGCCGGGTCGCTGTGGAATGAAACCGCGACCCGTATCAGCAGCGCCACCACCATTGAGCGGATCCAGAACAGCCTGCCCGCATTGCTGCTGCTGCTGGTGATTTCAGCGCTGCTGCTGCTGCGCGGCCGGCCCTGGGCCCATGCGGCAGGCGACTATCTGCGCCAGTTCGGCAGCAGCGGCCGCGGCGTCTGGGGATTTGTCGTCTCGCTGCTGGAGGTGATCCTGCCCTTTGCGGGCATCCTCCTGCTGGTCGCGGCGGTAGACCTGTCCGGCATCCTCGGCTTCCGCGGCTCGGTGGTGCTGGATTACGTGCCCGGCTGGGCGCTGCTGATCCTCTCCTTCCACTGGCTGGGCAACCAGCTGTTCTCGGGCCGGATCGAAAACGATCTGGTGCCGGTGCAGGAAGGCCGCCTCAACGAAACCCGGCTGATGGTCGACATCCTGGCGGTGATCCTGGTTCTGCAGGATGCGCTGACCCTGGTGGAAAACATCGACAACATCCCGGCAGAGGCCCACGCGGTCGCCAGCTTCCCGCTGATCATGGGCGCGGCGCTGGTGCTGCTGCGCCTGCACCGGATCGGCGCCAAGCGCCGCCAGAAGCAAACCGGGGACGACAGCGAAGACGATGGCGCCATCGCAGCCGGCGCCAACCGGGTGATGACGCTGGTGCGCCGCGCCGCCTATCTGCTGGGATTTGTGTCGCCGGTGCTGGCGGCCTTTGGCTATGTCAACGCGGCTGAGGCGCTGATCTACCCGGCGGTCTCCACCCTGGCGCTGCTGGCTGCCCTGCTGGTGCTGCAGCGCTTCCTGGGCGATGTTTACGGCTGGCTGTCCGGCAAGGGGTCCGAGGCGCGGGATTCGCTGTTTGCCGTGATCATCGGCTTCCTGCTGGTGACCCTGGCGCTGCCGCTGCTGGCGCTGATCTGGGGCGCCCGGGTGGCCGACCTGACGGAACTGTGGTCGCGCTTCCTGGAAGGCTTCCAGATCGGCGGCACCCGGATCTCGCCCACCGCCTTCCTCACCTTTGCGATCGTCTTTGCCGTCGGCTATGCGCTGACGCGGCTGGTGCAGGGGTCCCTGCGCAACTCGCTGCTGCCCAAGACCAAGATCGACCCGGGCGGCCAGAACGCGATCACCTCGGGGCTTGGCTATGTCGGCATCTTCCTGTCGGCGGTGGTGGCGATCTCCATGGCGGGCCTCGACCTCTCTTCGCTCGCCATCGTGGCCGGTGCACTGTCGGTCGGCATCGGCTTCGGCCTGCAGACCATCGTGTCGAACTTCGTCTCCGGCATCATCCTGCTGATCGAGCGCCCAGTCTCCAAGGGCGACTGGATCGAGGTCGGCGGGCTGATGGGCTATGTCCGTGACATCTCGGTGCGCTCCACCCGGATCGAGACCTTCGACCGCACCGACGTGATCGTGCCGAACTCCGACCTGATCTCCGGCACCGTCACCAACTACACCCGCGGCAACACCGTGGGCCGGGTGATCGTGCCGGTGGGCGTCGCCTATGGCACCGACCCGCGCAAGGTCGAGTCGATCCTGGCCGAGATCGCCAAGGGCCATCCGATGGTGTTGCTGAACCCCGCGCCCTCGGTGGTGTTCCAGGGCTTCGGCGCCGATTCCCTCGATTTCGAGATCCGGGCCATCCTGCGCGACGTGAACTGGGTTCTGTCGGTGAAATCCGACATGAACTACGAAATCGCCAAGCGGTTCCAGGAAGAAGGGATCGAGATCCCCTTCATGCAGCGCGACATCTGGATCCGCAATCCGGAGGCGCTGGCCCAGGCCACGGCAGCCCCTGCCGCAGGGGAGCCCGCAAGCCCCCCGGTCTCCGCCCCCGCGGCGGCTCCGCCCAAGCCGGACCTGGACGATTTGCAGCAAGATCCCGACGAGGACGCAGATGGAGACTCAGATGCCGACAAGTGAGCTGCTGTTCCGCAAGGACGCCTATGCCCGGATGACCGAGGCACAGGTGCTGGCCCATACGGAGCAGGGCGGCATCGTCTTGGACCGCACCCTGTTCTACGCCACCGGCGGCGGCCAGCCCGGCGACAGCGGCAAACTGTTGTGGGCCGAAGGCCAATGCGCCATTTCCACCACGGTCAAGGGCGATGAGGGCGCGGTGGTGCTGGTGCCTGAGGACGGCTCCGCCCTGCCTCCTGCGGGCACCACGGTGACCCAGGTGCTCGACTGGGACCGCCGCTATGGCCACATGCGGGTGCACACGGCGCTGCATCTCCTATCGGTGGTGATTCCGCTGGAGGTCACCGGCGGTTCGATCAGCGCGGACAAGGGGCGGCTCGACTTCAACATGCCGGAGGCCCCGGAGGACAAGCAGGCGCTTCAGGATCAGCTGCAGGCGCTGATCGACCGCGACCTGGAGGTGAGCGAGGATTGGATCACCGACGCCGAACTGGACGCCAATCCGCAGCTGGTGAAGACGATGTCGGTTTCACCGCCGCGCGGGGCAGGGCAGGTGCGGCTGGTGCGGATCGGCACCGCAGACGAACAGGTGGACCTGCAGCCCTGCGGCGGCACCCACGTCAAACGCACCGGTGAAATCGGCAGAATCCGCCTCGGCAAGGTGGAGAAAAAGGGCAAGCAGAACCGCCGCGTCTACCTGCATCTGGAGGCCTGAAAAAGATTGGGGGGAAGGCGCATTTTTTGCCATTTCGGCTCTTGCAATTCCCCCTCCAATCCTTCAAAAGCCCCCTCAACGGAGAGGTGGCCGAGTGGTCGAAGGCGCACGCCTGGAAAGTGTGTAGGCGGGAAACCGTCTCCAGGGTTCGAATCCCTGTCTCTCCGCCATTTTTCACTTCAGGCGCAGGGCGCTTGCCCAGTGAAATCAGGCGCGTAGATGCGTAGATGCGTTCTATGCATCAAAATTTGCTCCACATTTCTGCTATCGATTGGCCGCTCCTGCTGATGGCACCAAAGGGTAACTGGATTCCGCTCTTTGGATTAGCGCTGGCCCGCCCTCGCTAATGATACCTTGTAATCATGGCCAGATCAGTAGCGCGGCATGAACAAGCAGCAGCACGATCAGTGCGGCGCGCACGAACAGGGTAAAATGCCTGCGCGAGCATAGGCGCAGGCGGCGGAGTGGTCGTCTCATCGTCGCTCCTCGATCTGATGGGGGGGGCGCGTCGGCGTCCTCGTAGCAGCGCAGGAGTGGTGATCATCAACGACGCGCCGAACGCCGGGGGGATCCAATCCCGGCGCCGGGGGCCTTGCGGCCCTCAAGGGGCGGCGCCCAGGGCGGGCGCCGACCGTTTACTCTACGTCGATCATGCGGATGCTGAGCCTGATCGCCTCGGCGAAGTCGACCGCCCGCCGGGCGGCGCGATGCAGCTCTTCGAGTGGCGGCAGAGCCGCTTGAAGCGTCTCCGCTTCCGGCGAGAGCCGCCGGTGCCGGTCGTAGGCCTCGGTGCAGCCGATCAGGCGGTCGCGCGGGATGGCGACCTTCTCCTCGGATGTCCCGGCGGCGATCGCGATGCGGATCTCCCCGATGGCGAGGTCGAGGAAATAGGGGAGATTGCCGTCGATGCCTGTCTCCTCATCGAGGAACTCGATGGTCTCCCTGACAGCCTGCCGTGCGTCGGCCTCGAGATTCGGCATGACATGGCTGGTCAGGTGCTGCGACATGCCCGACCGCAGCTCGAGAACGGCCCGCACGAGCTCTACCTGCTGTTCGACGAGGGTCTTCGGCGGAAGCGCGGTCATTGCTGCACCTCTTTCCCGGCAATAGCCACACGTCGCGGCATGCGCCGCTCGACCGTAAAGCCGCGTCCCCGGCCCACACCTGCCCGGGACCGGCGCCCGGCCCGACGGTCGGCCGCGATATCGCGCTCCGCGTGGAGGCGGCCGCGAACGGCGTTCATCGCCGCGAAGGCCGACCCGTCGAGGCGCCCGAGCACGGCCGAACCGGTGGCCCGGCACACGGAGAAGCCTCGGTGGCTCAGCGGCACGAGCAGCCGGCGCTCACCAACGAAGCGGGTCGGCTCGTTCAGCCCTGCCGAGAGGTAGTCCGCTCGGCGGCGGACATGCACCTCGTAGCCGATGTTGGACCGGCGACGGGAGGTGGTGCCGTAGGCGAGCAGCGCGTAGCGCTTGCCTCCGTGCTCCTCGATGTCGAGGATGAGGCAGGGCCGTGCCTTGGGGTGGCCGGTATGGCCCTCCTCGGCAAGCGGAAAGCGGAACGAGACGATGTCTCCAGGCGACAGGTGGTCCTGCCACGCCGGGGTCATCGCAAATGTGGTCTGTGTGCTGTCGAGCATTGTCGGTGTCCTTGAATGGTGGATGTCCGACGCGCCCGGTCCCTCTCTATCCTATCGGCCGGGACCTTCCGTCGTGCGCGTCACAAGGCGCGCGCACGACGAAAGGGGCTGGCCTTCCCCCTGGTCTGGTCACTTTTTCTGGAATGATGGGGAGAGCGTCGAGAGGGGTGTCCCCTCTCGACTTTTCAAAGGGCCGGAGATGAGCTGCCTTGGCGACGAGAAGCGCTGTTCGCTTCACTACGCCGGAACGTCGAAATCGGACCGGAATCGGGTCGTACGCCGTCACGGTCGCCCCGACCCCGAAAGGTTCGAACGACCTTATCCCGAGCTATACACCAAGATGGGCGAAGGCCCGGAGCCAGCCCTTTGCTGCCGGTCGCACCAGGTGCAAGGCTCCGGATGCAGCAGATGCGAGGCTTGCCAGCCATTCTATCGACAGCGGACGTTCATCCAGGAAAGAACACCACTGCTGATGCCGCAAGCTGCACCAGCCGCAGGAAGCTGATCCTCCCCCAGTGAAGTGGTCCGCCGTTATGTTTAGGAAAACGGAGGATCAGAATGGGAACGAAGCGGCACA